>JAXJVX010000214.1:0-16930 GCA_036308305.1 Acutalibacteraceae bacterium
TGGGATCAGATGAGAGGTCTTGATCCTTTGAAGGATGACATCCACCTTCCCGGTTGGGATTCAAGCTACACCCAGCAGGAGGTGCGTGAGCTTATTTCGGCATACGGCGAAATAGGTGAAGAAGGACTTTGGAAAAACCTTGAGCGATTTCTCAAAAAGGTTATTCCCGTTGCTGAGGAATGCGGAGTCAAAATGGCTATCCATCCGGATGATCCGCCGTATCCGATCTTCGGGCTTCCGAGAATTATTACTTGTGAAGAAAATCTCGACAGATTTTTATCGCTTGTTGACAGTCCGTCTAACTGTCTTTGTCTTTGCACCGGTTCACTCGGTTGTGCAAAGACCAATGATATTCCTGCTATGGTGCGTAAATATGCAAAAATGGATCGCATAGCGTTTATGCATATCCGAAATGTAAAAATCATGGAGGATGGCTCATTTGAGGAGCGCGCACACCTTTCAGACAGTGGTAGTCTTGATATATATGAGATAGTAAAGGCGCTTGTTGAAAACGGATTTGATGGATACGTACGACCCGATCACGGCAGAATGATATGGGGTGAAACAGGCAAACCGGGATACGGACTTTTTGATCGCGCACTTGGTGCGGCATATATCAACGGACTTTTTGAAGCCTGCGAAAAAGCAGCTGAATAAGGAGGATGACTTTTATGAATACTAATGTTCTTAATACTGATCTTAACGGTAAGGTAGCTGTTGTAACAGGCGCAGGCGGTGTGCTTTGCAGCTATTTTGCAAAGGTGCTGGCGAGAGCAGGTGCAAAGGTTGCTTTGCTTGATCTTAATGAAAAAGCAGCTGAACAGTATGCTGCTGAGATCACAACCGAGGGTGGAATTGCTAAGGCATATGCCTGCAATGTGTTAAATAAAGAAATTTGTGAAAATGTTGCACAAAAGGTATTGTCGGAACTTGGTCCATGTGATATACTTATAAACGGTGCCGGCGGAAACAATCCCAAGGCAACCACCGATAAGGAATACTTCGAACTCGGTGATATTGATGCAGATACCAAGAGCTTCTTTGATCTGGATGCAGACGGAGTAGGATTTGTGTTTAACCTCAACTTCCTGGGCACACTTATTCCCACACAGTGCTTTGCAAGCCAGATGGTCGGAAGAAAAGGGTGTAACATTCTCAATATCTCGTCAATGAACGCTTACACACCGCTTACTAAAATACCTGCTTATTCAGGCGCAAAGGCGGCTATATCCAACTTTACACGGTGGCTTGCTGTTCATTTTTCAAAGGTGGGCATCCGTGTAAACGCTATCGCACCGGGATTCTTCTCAACAAAGCAGAATGCAAAGCTTTTGTGGAATGAGGACGGAACTCCCACAGCACGCACAGGCAAGATACTTGCCGCAACACCTATGGGGCGTTTCGGTGAAAGTGAGGAGCTTTCGGGAGGCTTGCTCTTCCTTGTAAATGAAGAGGCGGCAGGCTTCATCACCGGTGTTGTACTTCCTATCGATGGAGGATTTTCCGCATATTCAGGAGTATAATTTTAATCCATCAGGAGTGAGATGAAAATGTCAACCATTAATGAAAAAATCACATCTATCGGAGTTGTGCCGGTAATCAAACTCAACAATCCCGAAAAGGATGCAGGCGGTCTTGCAAAGGCGTTGTGTGAAGGCGGCGTGCCTGTTGCGGAGGTCACCTTCCGTGCGGCAGGTGCTGATACAGCAATACGTCTTATGAAAGAAGCGTGTCCGGAGATGCTTGTGGGTGCAGGTACTGTGCTTACAACAGAGCAGATAGACAAGGCAATAGCAGCAGGCGCAGAGTTCATTGTAACTCCGGGCCTTGATGTAGAGCTTGTCAAATACGCTCAAGCTAAAGGTATTGCTATCTATCCCGGCTGCACATCACCAACCGATTACCATGCAGCATACAAACTCGGTCTTGAGGTTTTGAAATTCTTTCCGGCAGAGCAGTCGGGAGGTCTTGCAAAGATAAAGGCAATGAGCGCTCCGTTTCCGATGTTCAAGGTAATGCCTACAGGTGGTATTTCTCTTAAGAATCTGAAGGATTATATCTCATGCCCCGTTATCTGTGCTTGCGGCGGTTCATATATGGTTACTGCCGATCTTATCGACAACAATAAATGGGATGAGATAACAGAGCTTTGTAAGAAGTCTGTTGAAATTGTTAAGGAGGCTAGAAACAATGGCTAGAATAGTTACTTTTGGTGAAATTATGCTTCGTCTTGCACCCAACGGTTATTACCGTTTCTTTCAGAATGATCAGATGCAGGCAACCTTTGGAGGCGGTGAAGCAAATGTTGCAGTATCGCTTGCAAACTACGGTATGGACAGCGTTTATGTTACCAAACTGCCAAAACACGCAATAGGTCAGGCAGCGGTAAATTCGCTTCGCACATTCGGCGTTGACACTTCAAAAATCGTTCGTGGCGGTGAGCGTGTAGGCATCTATTTCCTTGAAAAGGGCGCATCACAGCGCGGCTCGGTTTGCATCTATGACCGTGCGTATTCTGCTATCCAACAGGCTGCTGCTTCGGATTTCGATTGGGACAGCATCTTTGAAGGCGCTGATTGGTTCCACTTTACGGGAATTACTCCTGCACTCGGCGAGAATTTAGTTGAGATCTGCCGTGAAGCCTGCATTGCCGCAAAGAAAAAGGGCGTTAAGATATCTTGCGACCTTAACTATCGTGGTAAGCTCTGGACAAGAGATGAGGCTCGCAAGGCTATGACCGATCTGTGTCAATATGTTGATGTTTGCATTTCAAATGAAGAGGATGCAAAGGATGTATTCGGCATTGAAGCAGAGGATACAGATATTTACGGCGGCAAGCTCAATCACGATGGCTATAAATCTGTTGCAAAGCAGCTTGCTGACAAATTCGGTTTTGAAAAGGTTGCGATCACTTTGCGTACATCTATTTCAGCGAGTGATAACGATTGGGCAGGTATGCTTTATGACGGTGAGAATTATTGCTTCTCAAAGTCGTATCACCTTCGTATTGTTGACCGTGTAGGCGGCGGCGATTCGTTCGGCGGCGGACTTATCTATTCATTGCTTTCGGGCAAGTCAACACAGGAGGCTATCGAGTTTGCAGTTGCTGCATCAGCACTCAAGCATTCTATCGAGGGCGATTACAACCGTGTAGGTGTTGCAGAGGTTGAAAAGCTCGCAGGTGGCGACGGTTCAGGCCGTGTTCAAAGATAAAATATAAGAAGCAATTTAAAGCCGAGGGAAATTCCCCCGGCTTTAAATTTTGCTTGACTTTTTAATTTTGTTTTGATAAAATACAAACAAATTAAATATCGACACAAAACGACACATGTAGTGCTAAAAGCGCATAAATCTGATTACGATACTTTGTGAAAATCTGATTGAGCTGATAGTTACTGCATGCTTTTTTTGTGCCTGAAGGAGAGGAAATATTATGCCAACAAACAAATTTGAAAGAGCGGTATTTGCATTTTTGACTGTAATTGTTACCGTTCACGCCTATGTCTTTTTCAGCCTTTATGTAGTAAACGGTGACTTTTTTACCACCATCGAGGGAGCAACCGGTGTTTTACACGGAATTTCTCTCAACGGCGGTGTTATGATGTTCGGTAAGATGTTCCCGATATGGGCAGTAGTGCTGATAGAGTTCTGCCTTGCATATTTGCTTGAAATGGTGATGGGCAGTCCCTGCTCATTTAAGCTTGCGTGCAAGGTGTTCGATCCCAGAACCACACATCCCGTACTTTTCGAGACTGCTATCATTTGTGCAACAGTAGGGCTTATGTGTCCTGCAATGAGCTTCCTTGCGGCAATCATCTATTATCCCTATTATATGGGCTTCAGTTTTATCACTTTGATAGCAAATTGGCTGAAGCTTATGTGCTATAACTTTCCGTTTGCCTTCTTTACACAGTTATTCTTTATCCAACCGCTCATCAGAACAGTATTCAAGACATTGTTCAGAAGGAAAAAGGTTTAAGATATTAAAAGTAAAAACCGAGGAATTCCCTCGGTTTTTATACTTTATTACGCTTTTATTGTTCTTGCAAAGACTATGTTGGTTCTTGCGTCGGCAAGCTCTTGCGAGCCGTCTCCCTCCTGCTCGATTATAAAATGCTCTGTGCCGAGCATTTTTGCGGTACGCATAACTTCAGCGAAGTTTATAAGTCCCTTATCAATCGTGCTGTTATATTTCTCGCCGTCCTTAATATCAAATTGCTTCAAGTGCATAAGATTTATTCTGCCGGCATATTTTCGTATCATTTCATCAATATCGGCATCGGCGTATCTAATCCAGTACACATCAAACTGACAGAGTGTAAGCGGACCTGCATTATCCATGATAATATCGAAAAGATAATCGCCGTTTTCGGACTTTTGAAATTCATGAGCGTGATTGTGGTAGCCGAACAAAAAGCCGTTCATAGCACATTTTTCGGATATTGCTTCAAGCCGCTTACCAAGGCTTTGAGCCTCCGCTGCTGTTTTTATATCTGACCACGGGCAGACTATATATTGGCAGTTGCAAGCTTTTAAAATATCTTTGTGATAATCAAAATTGTTTTCAAGCTCTTCAAGCGAAATATGTGCAGAAACCGCTGTAAGCCCAACAGATTCAAGAAACTCATTGAGCTCAGCGCCTGTCAGTCCGCCGTAATTTCCGGCAAACTCAACGCCGTCATAGCCCATATCTGAAATGGCGCGCAGAGTGCCCTCAAAATCGTCATCAAGAGTATGTTTAACAGAGTAAAGTTGCAAATTAAATTTATTCATAATACCACTCCTTTTGTATTTACACAAAGTAATTTTTGTTGTATAATATAATAACATATTTTTAAAATATGTAAATACTTTTTATTAAAAACGAAAGGATTTTTATATTTTGGAGCCCGTACAGCTAAAAAGAGCTTTAATTAAAAAAGAATTCGAAAGAATGAACGATATGCAGTTTAAGGCGGTCACCACCGTAAACGGACCGTTGCTCGTCCTTGCAGGTGCAGGCAGCGGAAAAACTACCGTTCTTGTAAACCGCATAGCTAATATGATAAAATACGGCAACGCATATAATACCGAGACTGCGCCCGATCTCACATCAGCAGAGTATGAGGCTGCTATTGCTTACATAAACGGCGAAACAGATACTGTTCCGCAGGTGGATATAGCTGAAAATGCTGTGCGTCCGTGGCAGATACTTGCTATCACCTTCACCAACAAGGCGGCAGGGGAACTGAAAGAGCGTCTTTGCGATAAGATTGACGGCGGTGACGAAATATGGGCAGGCACATTTCATTCGACTTGCTCGAAGATACTGCGCCGTTATGCCGACAGAATAGGCTATACCTCACGCTTTACAATATATGATTCTGACGATCAGAAGCGTATAGTCAAGCAGTGCTTGAAATCGCTTAGCATTGATGAGAAGATACTTACACCGAAATCGGTGATATCAGAGATAAGTAATTCTAAGGACAGTCTTGTCACACCTGCGGAATATATCGAGCAAGCAGGTTATGATTACCGCAAAAAGCAGATAGCAGCGGTGTATAAACTGTATCAGGAAACGCTTACTTCAAATGACGCAATGGATTTCGATGATCTTATTGTCAATACTGTCCGACTTTTTTCAGAGAATGAGGATGTACTGGAGTATTATCAGAACAAGTTCCGTTATATAATGGTGGATGAGTATCAGGATACCAACCATGCACAGTATATGCTTGTACGCACGCTTGCGGCAAAGCATCAGAACATCTGTGTTGTTGGTGATGATGACCAATCTATCTACCGTTTCCGCGGTGCCACTATCGAAAATATATTACAGTTCGAGAGCCAGTATAAAAATGCCGTTACTATCCGCCTTGAGCAGAATTACCGTTCGACCTCGTATATTCTAAATGCGGCGAACGGAGTTATAGCAAGAAATAAAGGCAGAAAGGGCAAGACTTTGTGGACTGCCAACAACGGCGGTGAGCCGATAACACTTTATACTGCTGAGAGCGAAACGGAGGAGGCACGGTATATTGCGGATATTATTCTGCAAAATGTAAAATCAGGTGCACGCTTTTCCGACCATGCTGTGCTTTATCGTATGAATGCACAATCAGGTACTGTAGAGAATGTATTTGCAAGAAGTGGTATTCTTTACAAGGTCATCGGCGGATTGCGATTTTATGATCGCAAGGAGATAAAGGATGTTTTGAGTTATCTTCAATTCATCAGCAATCCTGATGATGATCTGCGGCTTACCAGAATTATCAATGAACCCAAAAGAGGCATCGGTGATACCTCCTTAAATCACGCACAAAACATTGCAAATGAGATGTCGCTTTCACTTTTTGAGGTTATCTCTCATGCAGACGAATATGCCGCACTTTCCCGTGCTTCGGGCAAAATGAAGGAATTTGCAGGCATTATGACCGAGCTTATCAACGCAGCAGATGATATGCCTGTATCCGAGCTGTTTTCGCTTATGCTTGAAAAAACAGGATATCTCGCAGCACTTAAAGCGCAGGGCATTGAAGCGGAGGACAGAGTTAAGAATGTTACCGAGCTTTCTACCGCCATCGTTCATTACGAGGAGCAGTCGGATGAGCCGTCGTTACAGGAATATCTTGAAGAAATAGCGCTCATCACAGACCTCGATAATTACGATACCGAGGCTGATCGTGTTGTTATGATGACATTGCATTCAGCAAAGGGACTTGAATTTCCGCATGTATTTCTTGTCGGCATGGAGGAGGGCATTTTCCCCGGCAACCAATCAATATTCGCAGGTGATGCCGAAATGGAGGAGGAACGCCGTCTTGCATATGTCGGTATAACCCGTGCAAAGAAGTCATTGACTGTGACAAGTGCTTTCAGCCGTATGCTGTTCGGTACGACCAATCACAACCGCCGCTCACGCTTTGTTGAGGAGATACCTCCGGAATGTGTTGTTGATAAGACACCGAAGCGTAAGCCCACATCGGATATAGATATGCCTCGCCGCAGCTCATACGGCGGTGCAGCACAGTTTAAGAACATGGGATTTGCAGCAAAGCCGCAAGCCCGACCGCAGACACCGAAAAATGCAGGAATTGAATTTTCAGCCGGTGAGCGTGTACGCCACAAGAGTTTTGGAGACGGTACTGTGCTTAATGTTCGCAAAATGGGCAACGATTCGTTGCTTGAGATCGCATTTGATACTGTCGGCACAAAAAAGGTAATGGCTAATTTCGCAGGAATAACTAAAATCTAAATATCGACAAAATAATCACCCTGACTGTGATAAAACAGTTAGGGTGATTTATTTATGAAAAAATACATAAGCTTGTTCGTAAAAGGGCTTATTATCGGCGCAGCAATGCTTATTCCGGGAGTAAGCGGCGGCACGACCGCAATATTGCTCGGAATTTACGATAAGATTATATCTGCTGTGTCAGAACTGTTTTCGGATCTGAAGAAAAATCTTTCATTTTTGCTTATGGTAGGTATAGGCGGAATACTTGGTATATTACTGTTTTCAAAGGCGGCTTTGATGATAACCCAAAAGTTTTTTATAATCAGCTCATACTTTTTTATCGGCGCAGTCATCGGCAGTCTGCCGCTGATGTACCGTTATGCAGAAATAAAAAGATTAGGAAAGCTTAAACCATCAAGCATACTCTGGCAGCTGTTTGGCATACTTTTGGTGTTCATTATATCAAGACTGCCTCAAAGCAGCAGTTCAGGTAACATCATATTGATAGTTATTTCCGGCTTCTGTATTGCCGCCGCACTTATATTACCCGGTATCAGCGTATCATATGTGCTGCTATGTATGGGGCTTTATGACAAAACGCTTGCCGCCGTACAGAATATGGATATCCTTTTTTTAATGCCGCTGCTTCTTTCCGTTGCGGTTGGTACTATTGCGCTTACAAAAGCGATCAAATATGCAATGGACAACTTTCCGCATCCCACGTTTATGATAATATCGGGTTTTTGTCTAGGGTCATTGTACGAGATATATCCGGGTATGCCGTCAGGCTATGAATGGATTATAGCACCGGTGGCTTTGATGCTTGGTGCATTTATTATCTACAAGCTATCTAAGGTCAGCGAATGATATGGCATTTGTAACGGCAGACATAGCCAAATAAACGCCTATACAGACAAGCAGTTTAACACAGCAAAGGAATATGGTAGTGCCTGTGATGTTTACAGCGGCGAATACTGCGACCGCAGTGCAGATAAACGGCTTAAATATATATTTTACAAAATCAAATTTCACATCAGCACGCATAAGCAGTTTACGCAAGTTCATCGTTGATGTAAAAGTGTTGCTTACCGCCATTATCGCAAAAAATCCAATAAGACCGAAGGATGGCACAACAGTCAGTATCAGCACAATCCGTATCACAGAATCGATTGCAGAGTATAAGAATACACTTCCTTGCTCGTTAAGCCCTCTCAAAATTCCGTCTATCACATTTTCCAGGTACATAAACGGGATCAGCAATGCTAAAAATCTTATCATACTGCCGACCTCGTTGCTTTTGTAAAGAATTGATGAGATTTCATCCGCACAGCAGAAAAAAACTCCGGTTGCGGCAAACGAACTGTAAAGCGTTATATGTATAGCCTTGTTTACATTTCGCCGTATCTTATCCTTATCACCTGCTGCGGCGGCACCGCTGACCTCTGCAATAAGAAGAGTTGACATTGAATTCAGAAATGATGTTGGAAAGAATATCACCGGCATTGCCATACCTTTGAGCATACCGAAGACAGATACAGCTTCGCTTCTCGTTCCTTTAAACATACAAAGTGTTTGCGGAACCAGCATACTTTCAGCAGTGTGCAGTGCTGTTTGCAGATATCGTCCTGCAATTATCGGAGCTGAAACAGATACAAGCTGTTTCATTCCGCTTTGGTGGACGCTGTCTGAAGTTGCTTTGATCTTACGTCGGTCGAGAAGATATGCTATATACACATATGTACAGGAGCAGATCTCTGCAACTGTATCGGCGCAAAGCACGCAAAAGCAGGCACTTTTAAGATCGCCGTCATAAAGATTTGAAAGCAACAAAACAGCGCATATCATACGGATCGTCTGCTCGAAAATGTTTGCCGCTGACGGAGCCGACGGCTTTTTTCTCGCCATAAAATAACCCCTTATACAAGAGGATATTCCCATAAAAGGCAGGGAAAATGACAGTATCCTTATTGCGTCTGCGGTGCGGATATCCTTAATCCAATACACAGCAATAGGCTCTGCGAAGAAAAAGAAGATCGCCGTCATTACCACACTTATCAGTGCAGTTAGAAAAAAAGATTTTTTCACAATGCGTTTTACAGAGCTTGCGCTACCGCATACCAATTCATCCGAAACAAGGCGCGTCACGGCGGTGGAAAGTCCGGAGGTAGCAAAGCAGGAAGCAAGCAAATACACTGATATTACCAGCGAATAAAGCCCCATACCCTCTGCACCGATCGTGTCAGATAGCCACACTCTGAACACCATACCTGCCGCACGAAGAATGAATGCAGTTACAGTCAGCACCAACGCATTTTTTACAAAAAGCCGTTTATTCTTACTCATTATAAAGCGAATTAAAAAGCTTTACGATCTTGTCGTAGGAAATATTGTTCAAACCCTGTGAATCTACACCTAGAAGTTTTTTCAACTCCTCTGCTGCTTCGCGCGTTTCATCATCATAAAAGCCGTTTATTGAAACATTGGGCAGATTATCATACTTCTGAGCAATAGCTTTTAGCATTACCTGCAAAAAATATACTGCAGCGCCGTAATCACCTGGCATCAGCACCGTTGCAGGTGAGGGGAATGCCCGTATGCGTTCAGGAAGTGAGCCTTCGTTGGTCAGCCGCTGAAACTCCTCAACTATTGCGTTCCACGTTGCTTCATCCACCTCACCCGTCTGTGGCAGACCGAACAGCTTTTGGAATTCGATTACTGCTGCTTTTGTTTCGTTACCGTATATACCGTCGATTGCAACAAGCGGTATCTGTTCGTTGGAATATGCGATACGGCGTAGAAATTCCTGCAGTTCTCTTATCGACTGGGTATTGGTATCTATATTTTCCGGCATCGGGATGGGTCTCATGTTATTACCATTCATACTGTATCACCTTGCACTTTCAAAGTTTCGCCGCTGAATTGACCTCGGTTTTTACGGTTTCCGACCGAAAGGTCGCTGTAAACAGATGCAATACTGTTCCAGGTTGCTTCGTCAACAATTCCTGTCTGCGGAAGATCAAGCAATTCTTGATAACGCAGAACCGCTGCTCTTGTTTGCGGACCGAAAAGTCCCGTTATCGGTGGAGCGGTAAAGTCTGATGCTGCATCAGCTATATAGGATAGCATAAGCTGCAGGGTTTCTACCGCTTCGCCGGAATCACCGACCTTGAGCGGTGTGCCGCCGTACTTTACAGTGCCACCGGTGATGCGCGCCTCGCTTGTTATGATGCCGAGATACACACGATATATCTCCTGCCATGTACGATCGCCGACTATACCGTCGGGATCAAGCCCGAAAGCCTTTTGGAATGCAACCACCGCTTGCTGAGTCGCCTCATCATAAATGCTGGTCAAAGCAACCGGCGGCACTGCCTGATAAAACTGTGATATGGTTGAAAGATAGTGCTGAAGGACCGTTACCGAATCACCGCTGTCGCCCGGACGCACTGCATCGGGATATTGCTGATTGAATTCGCTTATTGAGATTCCCTCCGAATCAAGCTCGGAAAGGCGCTTTACCGCATTGTAAATGTTGATTATTTTATACCATGTTGCTTTACCTACTATACCGTCCTGCGGCAGTCCGAATATTTTTTGAAACTGTCGTACTGCGCTTTCGGTGCGGTCGCCGAAAATACCATCAATTGAAGGGATCTTTGGGATCGAAGGGTAATCGTGCGATATTCGGTTAAGTCGTACCTGCAATGCACGTACGGTATTTCCTCGGTCGCCGTTTCGTATCGAAGTACCCGGATAGGAGGGGATGTTGGGACCTGTCGGTACATCCTGTTCTATATTGATATCACTACCGTAATAGTTTTGTAATATACGATAAGGGGTATATCCGTTTTTAGCAAGCGGAACAGTACCCCATTGCGAAAGACCTGCACAGGTGACGGTGGTTCCGTTACAGTACTGTGCAAAAATAGGGCCGACTGTGCCCTGACGCTCAATAAAGGAGTCAAATATCTCATCGGTAATACGGCTGATATTGTCAAAAATATCACGCCCCGGCACAAAGAACTGGTCGTACTGCGTTGAATTGGTGATATCAAAGTCGTAGCCCTGACTTCGGTAATGCTCGGTAAATACACGGTTAAGCGCATATGTTATTTGTGCATATATATTCGAACGGATAGCGTTTTCAGGCCATGTCGGGTAGATCTCGCTTGATGCTACATTTTTTATGTAGTCGGGAAAATTCAATGTAACATTTTGCGCATAATTTCCGGGTGCGCCGAGATGTACCGTTATAGTTTGCGGAATGGTTATATCAGGCAAAATACATTCTCCTTTACGGGTTAAGTGTGATAGAGCCGGTGTCTTCAACTATAGTAAGACGGCTTCCGTTGTAAAAATCGGGCAACGGAACAAGATCAATGCTTTTTGTTGCTGTAAGTCCGTCAAATACCGGCACATTGCGCAGCTCAGAAATGAAAAAGCCTGTTTTTTCAACTCGGATATTATAAGCGGCGTACGGATTTTTCATTCCTGGTTGCTGACTTTCCTCTGCACTTACCGTCGGAAGCTCAACTGTAGGAACAAGACCGTTGTTATCAGTGGTAAAGAAGTAAAGCAGCTTTTCATTTTCGCCGTCACCGTTCTCTGATGATATGAACACACTCGCATCAGGAATAGGTAACGCCGCACGGCCTGAAAATACTTGTATACGCAGATAGCCTTCTCCGGTCAGATTTTCGGTGCTGCCGATTATTATTTCATCGTTTGGAACAGAAGGAGGAGTAAAATCGGCAGTAAAGTCAAGGTTGTTGATAAGCGGTTGCTCCTCAGGAGGCTGCAGCTCGATAAGCTCGGGCTGTGTCTGCGGCTGTGTCTGCGGCTGTGTCTGTGTCTGCGATTGTGTTTGCGGCTGTGTTTGGGCAGGGATCGCATCAGGTATATACTTTTTCATTTCGTTTTTATATTTTTCAATCAATTTTTGAAATTCACTGTCATTATTCATCAATAAAACCGACCTTTCCGTAAAAGATAATGTTATACAATTTATATGGGAGAATGTCTTATGAATATACTTGATGATATTTTAATGATTGCTTTACGTACACTTTTTTCAGCTGTAGCCTTATTTCTGATATCAAGATTTTGCGGCGCACGGCAGATAGCACAGCTTACTTTTTACGATTACTGCATAGGAATTTCTATCGGTTCTATTGCTGCGGTTGCCGTTGAAAAGGATGTACCGCTCATCTCAATATTTGTTGCAATGGCAGTACTAGGTATATTTACATTTGTATTGGAATTTGTTACTGACAAAAGTATTGTTTGCCGAAGATTTATATCAGGTACACCCGTTGTTATGATGCATAACGGCAACTTCTGCCTTAAGAACATGAAAAGGCAGAATTACGATATCAATGATATACTCACTCAGCTTCGTAAGCAGGGATATTTTGATATATCACAGATAAAATATGCTGTACTTGAGACTGACGGTACATTAAGCGTACTGCCGTATGAAAATTATTTGCCGGTATGCTGTAATGATATGAATATATCTGCACCATCCTCGGTTTTGCAGTATAATGTCATTATTGATGGTAAGGTGATGAAGAATAATCTTGCAGCCTGCGGAAGAAATGAGCAATGGCTAAAAAATGAATTAAAGAAACAAAATGCAAAAATAAAGGATATACTGCTTTGCACATATGATGAGAGCGGCACACTTACAGTAAAGCCGAAGGATAAGGGTGAATGCGGTAAAAATATATTCATTTAAGCAGTTCTTTCGTAATCACCGGTGTTTTCATTTTTAACAACATGGCTTCGGTTGTGAGAAAGCAGCTTCACTATTTTATAGACATCTATCCATATCTCGTTATTAGATTCCACCTGGCTTTCGTCAAATATAAGCTGAACGCCGAAATGCAGATGCGGAACATTCATGCCGTTGTAATCCTCGTTATCTGAATATCCGGTCATACCCAAGTAGCCTATAACATCACCGGCTTTCACAGTCATACCCTCTTTTAGGGTGTTGACATATGGATGCCCTTTTCGAAGATGAGCGTAGTAATAATAACGCTTGAAATCCATCGAGCGGATACCGATGCGCCAGCCACCGTATTTGTTCCAACCCATATTTTCGATGATTCCGTCCTCTACTGCAATAATAGGCGTGCCGATACTGCCCATTAGATCGTTGCCGAGATGTGTACGCTTAAATCCATAGGAACGAGAGTTTCCGAAATCGTCTGAATGTGAATACGAATAGCCGTAGGCAACGGGGGAGTATGCTATAAGTCCGTATTCGGTATTGCCGTCCTTTTGGTACTCGCCCAGAAATCCACCGAGTACCGCTGAATACGCTTCGTAGTAATAGCTGTAATATTTCAGAGATGCAATTATATCATCCGGATTCTCGCCATTTTTAATGCGCTCTGCAGTATCATTTACCTTGTCGTTTTGTTTTTCTTCAAAGCTGCCTCCGTTATAGCAAGCGGCAACGGCGAGTAGCAATATCCAATCAATATGCGTGTTGCTACCATATGTATCAATATCTATCTGCATTGCCTGACGCAGTACGGTGTAGGAAATCTTGAAGTCAACCCATTTTATATAGTCATCATTCTCGGCAAAGCCGACTGTGGAGATCACGGTGGAGGTAACTATCGCAATAACAAGTAACAACGATATTATCACCGTATGTTTACCTTTTTTTGCGGATATACTGCATATCTTCAAGCCATCGCCTTCTTACTCGTTGTAGTAAAATATATGCTGCAAATACTGTTGACATACTTTAAAAATAATAATATACTTTTAGTATGGAAATGATAACACAGACTTTAAACGGTACGGTAGAAAACATCACCTACCGCAATGCGGAAAACGGTTACAGCGTAATAGAAATAAGCTGTGCTGACGGTATAATGACTGCCGTCGGCACAATGCCGCTTGTCTGTATCGGCGAAGAGGTTGCGCTGAACGGTGAATACACTGTTCATCCCGTTTACGGTACACAGTTCAAGGTTGCTTCCTATACAAGCACGCTTCCGGCGGACGGCAAGGCAATACTGCATTATCTCTCAAGCGGTGCTATAAAAGGCATCGGTCCTGCCACCGCTGCACAGATAGTTACAAAGTTCGGCGAGGAAGCATTGGATGTGCTTGAAAATCATCCTGAAAAGCTGTCGGTTATCCGTGGTATCTCAGCTGAAAAAGCGGAGAGGATGGGGGCCGAATTCCGTGAGCAGACCGGTGTGCGTGAAGTAATGCTGCGTCTTGCAAGAATGCATCTGTCTGCAAATGAGGCTATGAGGATATATAAAAAGCTCGGCAAAACAAGTGTTGATAAAATACTCGAAAATCCGTATATGCTGTGCTCTGAAAGCATCGGAATAGGCTTTTTGCGTGCTGATGAGATTGCTCTCGGGCTTGATTATCCCGTTTCACGCAGCTACCGTATCAATGCAGGTATCGAATATGTTTTGAAGCATAATCTGCGAAACGGACATACCTGCCTTCCAAAGCAAAAGCTTTGTGAAAAAGCGGCATCTATGCTCGGTAATGATATTGATGATACTCGTTCTCATCTTGATGAGCTTATCCATAACGGTGTGCTCACCGAGGCAATATTTGATGGGGCTGAGTTTGTTTTCTTGAAGTATATGTATAAAGCAGAGCGCTATTGCGCTAACCGTATCGGACTTATGATGACTGTTCCGCCGCCGGAAATTGCGGTACATAAAGCAAGGCTTGAGCAGTTTGAAGAGGAAAACGGAATTTTGTATGATGAAATTCAGCGTCAGGCGATAAGTAACGCTTTGAGCAAAGGCATACTTATTCTCACCGGCGGTCCCGGTACAGGTAAGACCACTACGCTGAATGCTATCATATCGCTTCTTGAAGAATCAGGCTGTGATATCGCACTTGCTGCACCCACAGGTCGTGCTGCTAAGCGGATGAGCGAGCTTTGCGGCAAAGAAGCAAAGACTATCCACCGTCTTTTGGAGGTGGAATGGGGAGATGACGACCGTCAGAGCTTTGCAAGAAACGAGCATAATCCATTAATACAGGATGTCGTTGTGGTGGATGAGCTTTCTATGATGGATATTCAGCTTTTTGAGGCGTTGCTGCGTGCTATGAGCGCAGGCTGCCGCCTTATCATGGTTGGTGATACCGACCAGCTTCCGTCTGTCGGGGCAGGAAATGTACTGCACGATCTTATCGAGGCTGGAGTTATTCCGACTGTGCGTTTGAACCGTGTGTTCCGTCAGGCACAGCAGAGCCTTATAGTTACCAACGCTCATCGTATCATTGCAGGCGAGTTGCCGATAGTCGGCGGTAAGGACAGCGATTTTTATATGATGCGTAAGACCGACGGCGATTCTTGTGCAGAGCTTGTTGCAGATCTTTATTGCCGCCGTCTGCCGGAGGCTTATGGATTTAAACCGTCCGTCAATATTCAGGTGCTTTGCCCGTCAAAAATGAGATCGACAGGCACTGTCAATATCAATAATATACTTCAAGAACAGCTTAATCCTAAAAAGCGCGGCAAGCATGAGATACGCTCAAACGGCTATACATTGCGTGAGGGCGATAAGGTCATGCAGGTGCGTAATAATTATGATATTCCGTGGATAACTGATATGGCAAAAGAGGGTACGGGCGTGTTCAACGGTGATATCGGCACGCTTTGCGTTGTGGACAATTCTTCGGGTACTGTCAAAGTGCGCTATGGCGATAAAATAGCGTCCTATGTCGGGGAAGAGATGAAGGATCTTGAACTTGCATATGCCGTTACTGTGCATAAAAGCCAGGGCAGCGAGTTTGACTGTGTAATACTTCCTATGTGCGAAACGCCTCCCAAGCTCCGTTACCGCAATCTTTTATACACCGCTGTAACAAGAGCGAAAGCCCTGCTTATTATTGTCGGTGCGGATAATGAAGTGCGTGAAATGGTATCAAACGATAAAAAGACAAAGCGATACACGGCATTTTCAAAATTTTTGGGCGAGATTTCAAAAAATAATAAAGCGGCGGAACATTTTGATGATGAATAGACTGCTGCATATAATTTACCCCACACGCTGCTGTGCGTGCAATGCATTTATAGATAACAATCAGGTGTTTTGCGATAGTTGTAAAAAGGATATAAAAAATATCAAGGGTAAGGTCTGTAAAGTCTGCTTTAACCACAAGGAGCATTGCAATTGCCGAAAAACTCCGAAATGGTATCGGCGATGTCTTGCACCTTTTGAGTATTCAGGTGCTGTCAAAAATGCGGCGCTCGGGTTAAAGCGTCTGCCTCGCACGGATGTAGCTTCATTTGCCGCAGAGCATATTGCAAAAGAGATGGGCAAGCGGTTTTCTACCTATGATTTTGATTATATCGTACCGGTGCCGCTGCATTTCTTTGATAAAGCTAAGCGCGGATACAATCAGAGCATGCTGCTTGCAAAGGCACTTTCGGATATTACGGGGATAAAGGTTAACAGCCGTGTGCTTTATAAGAAACGCCGCAGAAGACCGCAGCATATGCTTAAAGGAAAAGAGCGCGCTGCGAATGTAAAAGGTGCTTACAAAGTCAGAAAAGGTATTCCTGATTCCCGTGTTTTGCTGATAGATGATATCATCACCGGTGGCAGTACCGTTAACGAGTGCGCTAAAATGCTTCGTCTTGCAGGCGCAAGGGAGGTTTATGTCTGCTCCTTTGCAAAAACTATGTGATAAAAAATAAAACCGGCAGAA
>JAXJVX010000215.1:0-3826 GCA_036308305.1 Acutalibacteraceae bacterium
AATATATATAATGTAAGAAAAGTGGCGGCAGAGAGAATTTATCTCCCTGCCGCCATTAACGTTATGCATAAATAAGTTCTGTGTTTACAATTTCTGTTGCTCTTTGCCGAATGTTATTCATCAACCCAACCCACTGAATTTGGTTAGTTGCTTTGAGTTTTTCAGTCACACCCTCACGTTCTGCCATCTGTTTTACTAGACGATTGAACATATCTTCAGCATCACGATTGAATTGAAGCAAATAATCATATAACGTGTGTTCACCGAGCATTTTGTTGTAAAAGGGTTTGCAGTGTTTTTGGATATACCTCAAATGTCGTTGACCCCATACGCCTATCGGCTCACGTTCGGGTTCATCCTCACCGGCGATAATATAGTAATCACCGCACAGTTCGTATTCAAGCCCCGTTCTTTCATCCGTAATAAATTTTGCTAATGGTTCCATAATTAGGCCTCCTTATATATAACTTTAAGTTTCTTTTGCTTTGAGTGAATAACCTTTAACAAAACCTCATCCAAAGCATCGGTATACTTTCCATCAGCAATAAGTTTGTTTCGCATTTCGTTCATACAGTTCACAACTACTCTACGTTCAAAGTCATCAAGCGCTATGTAATATTTCTTTTCTTTCATAAAAAATGCCTCCTTCAAGTCACTACAATAATCGTACTTGAAAGATGTTTAATAGTCGAATGTACGGATATAAAATAGAAAAAGGGCAAGAAAAAGAGAGAAGCCGAAACTTCTCTCAATTCTCTTGCCCTTCGCAATGCTCAGCGTTCCTATAAAACATAACTGTCCTTAGCAACCCTGCTCATTCGACAAGGTCTTTTTTCTGACTGTTACAAACCATTATGATGCCATTTCGTAAAGAATTTATTTTACAAAAACTACTATCGGTTTTAAATATCTAATTCAATATAGAGTCCAAAATGGTCAGAGGGATACTTCCCTTCTACAGTGTCGGTAATAATTGTTTGATTAAGAGGCATTATGCTGTTATCAATAAAACAATAATCTATGTGCTGATTATTTATTACTTCGGGTTGATAATTATGATATGTTGTGCTTAAATCATTTACGGTGCAGGTATTAACATCTCTGAAATTTTCAATCATCGTTTCATAGCCGACACTATCGAAAGTCATATTAAAATCACCCACAACAAATGTTGGATTTTCTGATATCTTTTTGCTGTAATCATAAATTAGATTTGCGCTGTCAACCTGTCCCTTATCTCCAAACCCAAAATGAGTGTTCATAACAGTAAAGGTTTTTCCGCCTAACTTATGCTTTAAAATTACATAAACGCACATACGGTAGCAATTATATACTTCATCCCAACCGCGAGACTCAATCTCCGGTGTATCTGAAAGCCAAAAATATCCCGTTTTAATACAGTCAAATTTATCTCTGCGCCATAATATAGGTGAAGCCTCGATATCCACTGTTTCATTGCGGTATTTATAAAATATATCATACTCGCTATCGTAAAACTCAGCTATAAAAGCTTCCCAAGCGGGTCTATATTCTTGAAAGCAAATTATATCGGAATTATAACGTGAGGTAATAGCCGAAAGCCTTGGCGCACGTTCGGCAATAGAATTTCCATTCATATCATCACAGTTTCTAATATTAAAACTTATAACATTGGTTTTCATAAGATAACCATTCCCCAATTATATATTATAGTATAATAATTTTAGCACAATGCTTCTTAAAAAGCAATCAATACAAACAATTTAGTTCAAATTTATTTTGATGTAAAGTTTAGTTGAGTTCCGCCAACTACAGACACAAATACAAACAAAAAACTTGCCGTAGCAAGTCTCTTTTGTTTGGCTGTTACGAACTATTATGATGCCATTATTACTTTTTGGATTTTATTTTTTTAAGAACTATAAACCAAAGAAAAATTGAAACAAAAATTAAAACAGTAGCGATTATTGAAATTACAATATGTACATCAATAAATAATTCAACAATATTAATGATAGAACCAATCAAAAGGCATATTGAAGCTAATAAATCAACTACTTTTACTTTATTCATATTATCAACTCCTTTGTGACGATTATAGCATAAAACAATAAATCAAACAAGATATATCATACTTTCGGTCGTTCGAATCCATCTTGACGGAGATTTTAGTGAAATCGTTCGCTGACGCTCACGGTGAAATAATTCACTTCGTGAATTGTGAAATTTGATGCTGACGCATCAAGTGAAATTAAATCCACCCACTCGCCGTCGAGGCGAATTTCACACGCCACAAGCGTATTTCACATTGCGAAGCAATATTTCACCCACCCGCAAGGGTGGATTTAGTTGAAAAAAGAGGCAGAATTAGCATTTCTTATTATTCTTCAAAAAATTATCTATTCGATAAATTGGAATTTATCTAACGGTTTGATAAAGAAATTAAAGAACCATTACCATAGTTCCAATTCCAATAAGTATACAACCTATCAAGGATTTCGTTGTAAACTGTTCGTGTAAAAACACGAACGCCAAAATCAATGTGATTACAACACTCAACTTGTCAATTGGCACAACTTTGGATGCATCACCCAACTGTAATGCCTTATAATAGCAAAGCCATGAGACACCCGTTGCCAATCCTGATAGAACGAGAAACAGCCAACTCCGTTTACTAATTTCTGCAATTCCATTTTGTGCATTCGTGAAGAAAACCATTCCCCAAGCCATAACAACTACCACAACGGTTCTTATTGCTGTTGCAAGATTTGAGTTGACACCTTCTATGCCGACCTTCGCCAGTATAGAGGTAAGTGCTGCAAATATTGCAGACAGTAATGCGAGTACAAACCACATACAATATTACCTCCACTAAATTCTTATTTATTTATTATTTTTCCATACCGCAAGAGTAGCACCTGTTAGATAATAATTCTTCGTTTTTAATGCTGCTGTATAATCTAAAGCCACCTGCAAAGTTATACGCGTCAAAGCCGCTTTGCATTAAGATCCGTGTTGCCAAATAACTGCGCAGTCCGCTTTGGCACATCACGTAGATCTTTTTGGTTTTATCAAGCTCACCTATACGCTCCCTTAAATCGTCAAGCGGAATATTAATAAAGCCGTCGGCTGCTCCGCGCATATATTCAAATGGGGTTCGAGTATCGAGTAAAATCACGTCCTCTCGTTCACGCAAAGAGGAAATATCTTCATAATAAAACTGCTTTACTACACCGTTTTTGATGTTTTCGGAAACGAAGCCAGCCATATTCACGGGGTCTTTCGCAGAAGAATACGGCGGAGCGTACGCCAAATCCAAATCCTTCAGATTGTCAGCCTTTAAGCCTGCGCGTATTGCTGTAGCAATCACGTCAATGCGTTTATCCACGCCATCGTAACCGACGATTTGCGCGCCTAAGATCTTAAAGCTTTCCTTTTCAAAAATCAGCTTCAACGTCATCGCCGTTGCGTTCGGGTAATATCCTGCGTGCGAATTTTGCGTTAAAATAACCTTTTCGTATTCGTAGCCGCTTGCCCCCGCTTGCTGTTCGTTAATACCTGTAGTCGCAACCGTCATGTCAAAGAGCTTTATAACAGACGAGCCTTGCGAACCCTTGTATTCGCTGTCGAGCCCACAAATATTATCGGCAACGATACGCCCCTGCTTATTCGCCGATCCTGCCAAGGAAATTAGCACGTCTTGCTCGGTTACAAAGTGCTTTACCTGTACGGCATCGCCAATCGCGTAGATATCGGGAACAGAGGTTTCCATCCGGTCATTGACCACGATACTGCCCTTGATACCCAATTCCAGCCCGGCTTCCTTTGCGAGCGCAGTGTCCGGGGT
>JAXJVX010000216.1:0-6757 GCA_036308305.1 Acutalibacteraceae bacterium
ACCTTGACTGGCGTCTTTATTCAAGATAATCAGTAAAAAGTCTATATAGTTTAAAGACTGTGACGGAAAAGAGTAGCTGTATTTTCCCCTTACAGAGAATTGCACCGTTGGCTGAAAGTGCATGGGAACGAGATACAGCGAAGACATTCCTGAGTTGACAAAATCGTCCGTATATTCTGCGTTAAAGAAAAAAGCGAAGCAAGATTTACTTGCTTAATTCGGGTGGCACCGCGGGAATTTACTACTCTCGTCCTGTATATTGGGACGAGAGTGTTTTTCTTTATATGTTTAAATCAAATCAAAGAAAGGATAAATACAATGAATTTATTAACAGAGGGTATCAAAGGTACTCAGGATATGCTTCCGAAAGACGCATACAAATGGCACTACGTTGAAAATACAGTTCGCGATGTTGCAGAGAAATTCGGATTTCGCGAGATACGCACACCTGTATTTGAACATACAGAGCTGTTTTCAAGAGGTGTTGGCGACACCACAGATGTCGTTCAAAAAGAGATGTACACTTTCAATGACAAGGGCGACCGTTCAATAACACTTCGTCCTGAAGGTACCGCAGGCGTTATGCGTGCAGCATTACAGCACGGTCTGTTTAACGATGCTTTGCCGATAATGTCATACTATATAACAAGCTGTTATCGATATGAAAAGCCGCAAGCAGGCAGACTGCGTGAATTCCACCAATTCGGTGTTGAGTGCATCGGTACATCCTCTCCCGTTGCCGATGCGGAGGTAATATTGCTTGCTGACCAATGTTTAACAAGACTCGGTCTTACCGAAATTTCGCTTGAAATAAATTCAATCGGCTGTCCTACCTGCCGTAAAAAATACACCGATGCGCTTAAAGCATATTTTGAAAGCTATAAGGATGAGCTTTGCGAAACCTGCCTTTCAAGACTTACACGCAACCCAATGCGTATTCTTGACTGCAAATCTCCGGTCTGCTCAAAGATTGCAAAGGATGCGCCTGTTATTCTCGATTATATCTGCAATGAATGCTCAGAGCATTTTGATAAAGTAAAAGCATCGCTTGATGCTGCCGGAATCAGCTATATAATCAATCCAAGAATAGTCAGAGGTCTTGATTACTATTCAAAAACCGTATTTGAATTTGTTTCTAATTCCATCGGTGCACAGGGTACTGTATGCGGTGGTGGCAGATATGACGGTCTTTCGGAAGAACTAGGTGGCCCATCACTCCCCTCTCTGGGCTTTGCAATGGGACTTGAGCGTATACTGCTTGCTATGGAAAAGGCAGGCTGCGAATTTCCTACGCCCGAAACCATTGATGTATATATTGCAGCTATGGGTGATAACGCCGCTCCGTATGCCGTCGGACTTTGCAACAAGCTACGAAATGAAGGCTTCGGTGCAGTTACCGATATAGTCGGCAGAGGTCTTAAAGGTCAGATGAAATATGCCGATAAACTGGGCTGCAAGTTCAGCGTTGTTATCGGTGACAACGAGCTTGAAACCAAAACTGCCGTGCTTAAAAATATGAATACCGGTGAGCGCTGCGACATAACATTGCCGGATGGGCTTATCGAAGCAATTTATGAGCAAAATATCAAGAATGCGTTTGACGATTTGAACGCAAGTGTTGAGAAATTTTAAGTGAGGTTATAATTATGTTAGACTTTTTAGGCAATACACGCCGTACACATTATTGCGGCACTCTCCGCAAAGAGCATGAAGGCAGCACAGTTACCGTTACAGGCTTTGTTCAGCGCTCACGTGATCTCGGTCAGCTTATTTTCGTCGATCTGCGTGACAGAACCGGTATTGTTCAGCTTGCCTTTGATGATAACACCGCTAAAGAAGTTTTTGAAAAAGCAGGCACCCTGCGTTCTGAATATGTCATTGCTGCAACAGGCGAAGTGCGTATCCGTTCTGCAATAAACACAGAGATTCCAACCGGTGAAGTCGAGGTCGCAGTAAGTGAATTAAAAATATTCTCAGCTGCCATCACACCTCCATTTGAGATAGTTGAAAATTCAAATGTTAAAGACGAGCTGCGTCTTAAATATCGCTATCTTGATCTGCGCCGTCCCGATCTTCAGCGCAATATAATGATGCGCCATAAGATAACCAAAACCGTCCGTGAATACTTCTACGATAACGGATTTATAGAGATCGAAACTCCGATGCTAATTAAATCCACACCGGAAGGTGCACGTGACTATCTTGTTCCCTCCAGACTTTATCACGGCGAGTTCTATGCGCTTCCCCAATCTCCGCAGATATACAAGCAGCTTCTTATGGTTTCTGGCTTTGACCGCTATATCCAGATTGCCCGTTGTTTCCGTGATGAAGACCTACGCGCTGACCGTCAGCCTGAGTTTACGCAGATAGACGTTGAGATGTCTTATGTTGATACAGAGGATGTATTGAAGATCGGCGAAGGCTTTATGAAAAAGCTTTTCAAGGATGTTCTTGACATTGATATTCCCACTCCCCTGCCCCGACTTACCTACCGCGAAGCCATGGAGAGTTACGGCTCGGATAAGCCTGATGTCCGATTTGATATGAAGATAGTTGATCTTTCAGATACAGTTAAGAATTGTGGCTTTGGCGTATTCGCATCAGCCATTGAGAACGGTGGTTCTGTCCGTGCTGTATGTGCAAAAGGTGCTGTTGATGTTTACACCAGAAAGATGATAGACAAGCTTACTGACTCTGCAAAGGGCATCGGAGCAAAGGGACTTGCATGGATAAGATATACCAACGATGGCATTGCATCCTCTTTCGGAAAGTTTATGAGTGAAGATGAAATGAATTCGATCCTCACAAAAGTAAACGCCGAGGTTGGTGATGTTGTTGTTATTGTTGCAGATAAGGATAGGGTGACCTTGCCTGTACTCGGCGCACTGCGTCTTGAAATGGCTAAAAAGCTTGATATTATCGATAAAACCGCTTTTGCACCGCTTTGGATAGTAGAGTTCCCATTCTTCGAATACAACGAGGAAACAGGTGGCTGGGATGCTATGCATCATCCGTTTACAGCTCCACTTGACGAGTGTCTCGAATACTTTGAAACCGATCCGGGTGCAGTAAGAGCAAAGGCTTACGACCTGGTGTTGAACGGTGTTGAACTTTCAAGCGGTTCTATCCGTATCACAAACCCGAATTTGCAAAGCAGAATTTTTGCCGCTCTCGGTCTTTCCGAAGAGGAGGCAGAAACTAAATTCGGCTTCCTTACCAACGCTTTCAAATACGGCGCACCGCCCCACGGCGGTTTCGGTATCGGTCTTGATCGCTTGTGTATGATGATGCTTGGATGTGACTCACTTCGTGATGTTGTTGCATTCCCGAAGATGCAGAATGCCCGTGAGCTTATGAGTGAATGTCCTGCTTCTTGCGACAGTGAACAGCTTAATGAACTCGGTATCAGCATTATTACACCTGAAAATGACAAATAAAAAAGTTATATTTTGAAATCGTTTTAAATTTAACGATTTTTAATAAAAAGTTATTGATTTATTCTTTACTTTTCAAGAAAAAAGTAGTACAATGACTATGTGAGACTTTAAATGCGCTCACGCGCGTTAAAACCTACAATATTATATCAGGAGGAACAAGTCCAATGGCAAGAAAAATGAAAACCATGGATGGTAACAGCGCTGCCGCTTATGCTTCATATGCGTTCACCGATGTTGCCGCAATCTACCCCATTACTCCTTCATCAGTAATGGCTGAAGAAACAGACAAAATGGCTGTTGCAGGTACAAAGAATCTTTTTGGCCAGACCGTAAAGATTTCTGAAATGCAGTCAGAGGCCGGTGCAGCTGGTGCTGTTCACGGTTCACTTACAGCAGGTGCTCTTACAACAACCTACACCGCATCACAGGGTCTTTTGCTTATGATCCCGAATATGTACAAGATGGCAGGTGAAATGCTCCCGAGCGTTATCCACGTATCAGCTCGCTGCGTAGCTTCACACGCTCTCAACATCTTTGGCGACCATTCAGATATCTATGCATGCCGTCAGACAGGTTATGCAATGCTTTGCTCAAACAGCCCGCAGGAGTCTATGGACCTTGCAGCAGTTGCTCACCTTTCAGCAATCAAGGGTCGAGTTCCCTTCCTCCACTTCTTCGACGGTTTCCGTACATCACACGAAATCCAGAAGATCGAGTGCTGGGATTACAACGATCTTGATGAATTACTTGATAAAGATGCAGTTAAGGCATTCCGCAACAGCTCACTCAATCCTGAGCATCCTGCTCAGCGCGGTACTGCACAAAACGGTGACGTATTCTTCCAGGCTCGTGAGGCTTGCAACAAGAATTACGATAACATCATCGGCGTTTGTGAAGACTACATGCACAAGGTAAATGCAAAGATCGGTACAAACTATGAGCTCTTCAACTACTACGGTGCTGAGGATGCTGAAAAGGTTATCATCGCTATGGGTTCTGTATGTGAAGCAGCAGAAGAAACTGTTGACTTCCTTATGGCACGTGGTGAAAAGGTAGGTCTTATTAAGGTTCACCTTTACCGTCCGTTCTCAAAAGCTCATCTCCTTGCAGCTCTTCCGAAGACAACAAAGTACATTGCTGTTCTTGACAGAACTAAAGAGCCCGGTTCTATCGGCGAGCCTCTTTATCTTGATGTTGCTGCATGTCTTTTTGGCAGTGAATTTGCTAATGTATCTATCTCATCGGGTCGTTACGGTCTTGGTTCAAAGGATACAACTCCCGGTCAGATCATCGCAGTTTACAAGAATATGGACGCTGCTGATTGCAAGAAGACATTTACAATCGGTATTACAGATGATGTAACTAACCTTTCACTTGATGTAACTGAAGAGCCTGTTACAGTTCCCGCAGGTACAACATCATGTAAATTCTGGGGTCTCGGTGCTGACGGTACTGTTGGTGCTAACAAGAACTCCATCAAGATTATCGGTGACAACACTGATATGTACGCACAAGGCTACTTTGCTTATGACTCAAAGAAGTCAGGCGGTGTTACAATTTCTCACCTCCGTTTTGGTGCAAAACCGATCAAATCAACATATTACATCAGCCAGGCTGACTTCGTTGCATGTCATAACCCGTCTTATATGGACAAGTATGACATCGTACAGGATGTTGTTCCCGGTGGTACATTCTTGCTTAACTGCTCATGGGATGTAAACGAGCTTTCAGAGCATCTTCCTGCTGCTGCAAAGGCTTATATTGCAAAGAACAACATTCAGTTCTACACCATTGATGCTACACATATTGCTAAAGAGATCGGTCTCGGCGGAAGAATCAACACTATCCTCCAGTCTGCATTCTTTAAGCTTTCAGGTATCATCCCGGCTGACCGTGCAGTTGAGCTTATGAAGGCTGCTGCTTTGAAGTCTTACGGCAAGAAGGGTGAAAAGATCGTTAATATGAACTACGCTGCTATTGAGCGTGGTATCGACGGTGCATCAAAAGTTGAAGTTCCGGCTGATTGGGCTAACGCTGAAGGAGAATCAGCAAAGGTTGCTCAGTTCGACGGTGAGGGCAAACTCGTTAACTACATCAACAATGTACTTGCTCCGATCAATGCACAGAAGGGTGACAAGCTCCCCGTTTCTGCATTTGTTGACTATGTAAATGGTGAAGTTCCCGCTGGTAGTGCTGCATTCGAGAAGCGTGGCATCGCAGTTGATGTTCCTACATGGAAGCCTGAAAACTGTATCCAGTGTAACTTCTGTTCATATGTTTGTCCGCACGCTGTTATCCGTCCTGTTGCTCTCACAGAGGAAGAGGCTGCTAACGCTCCGAGCGGCACAAAGATGAAGGATATGACCGGTATGCCGGGTATGAAGTTCGCTATGACTGTATCTGTTCTTGACTGTACAGGTTGCGGCTCATGTGCTAATGTATGTCCGGGTATGAAGGGCAACAAGGCTCTTACAATGACTCCGCTTGAAGACAACCTTGCACAGCAGGCCGTTTATGAGTATGGTCTTGACAAGGCTGAAAAGCCCGAAGTTCTTGCTAAGTTCAAGGAAACAACAGTTAAGGGTTCACAGTTCAAACAGCCGTTGCTTGAGTTCTCAGGAGCTTGTGCAGGTTGTGGTGAAACACCTTATGCTAAGCTTGTAACACAGCTCTTCGGCGATAAGATGTATATCGCTAATGCAACCGGTTGTTCATCTATCTGGGGCGGCTCTTGTCCGGCAACTCCTTACACAGTTAATAAGGATGGTCACGGTCCTGCATGGGCTAACTCATTGTTTGAGGACAACGCAGAGTTCGGTTACGGTATGTTCCTTGCTCAGAGAGCAAGACGTGAAAGACTGCTTTCTCTCACAAATGTTATCCTTGATGAGTGTCCGTGCGATGAGCTCAAGGCTAAAGCACAGGCTTGGATCGATACTGCTAATGATACAAAGGCTAACGATGTTCCTGCAAAAGAATACATCGCTGCCCTTGAAACAGCAGTTGAAAAGGCTGAAGGCAATGTTAAGGCTGCTGCAGCTGCTATCCTTGAAGAGAAGGATGCTCTTGCTAAGAAGTCAACATGGATCTTCGGTGGCGACGGTTGGGCTTACGATATCGGTTTCGGCGGTCTTGACCATGTTCTCGCACAGAATGAGGATGTAAACATCTTCGTATTCGATACAGAGGTTTACTCAAATACAGGTGGTCAGGCTTCTAAGTCTACACCTACCGGTGCTATCGCACAGTTCGCTGCAGGCGGTAAGGTTGTTAAGAAGAAGGACCTCGCTGCTATTGCTATGAGCTACGGTTATGTATAT
>JAXJVX010000217.1:0-17160 GCA_036308305.1 Acutalibacteraceae bacterium
AGAGAAAATACAGGTCCGGAGATATATGAGGATACAGACGGAAAGGTTGACATCTTTGTTGCCGGCGTAGGTACAGGCGGTACTGTTACCGGTGTGGGTGAGTATCTTAAATCTAAAAATCCGAATGTGAAGATCGTTGCGGTAGAGCCTGCATCATCCGCAGTTTTGTCCACCGGAGTTGCCGGTGCACACAAAATTCAAGGTATCGGCGCAGGCTTTGTACCGGATGTTCTTAATACCGGTATCTACGATGAAATAATCACCGTTTCTAATGAGGATGCTTTTGAAACCGGCAAGCTTATCGGCAAAAATGAGGGTGTGCTTGTAGGTATTTCGTCGGGCGCTGCTGCATATGCGGCAATTACTCTTGCAAAGCGTGCCGAAAATGAGGGCAAGAATATAGTTGTGCTGCTTCCTGATACCGGTGACAGATATCTTTCAACACCGCTGTTTGCGGAATAAAAATATAAAAGGATATTTCAGATATGATGATTTCTACAAGAGGGCGTTATGCCTTGAGAGTGCTGCTTGATTTAGCAGAGAATAACAACGGAGGCTATATTCCGATGAAGGATGTCGCTAACCGTCAGGAGCTATCGCTCAAATATATTGAGAGGATAATGCCTATTCTTTCAAAGAATACTCTTGTAGAGGGAGTACACGGCAAGGGCGGTGGATACCGTCTGACAAAGCAGCCGGAGGATTATAAAGTTGGTGAAATTTTGCGGCTTACAGAGGGCGACCTTGCACCTGTTGCGTGCCTTGGATGCGATGCAAAGCCGTGCGATCGGGCGGCAGAATGCCGTACACTTCCAATGTGGACAGATTTTTATAAGCTTGTCAATGACTATTTCGATAATATAACGCTTGCTGATCTTTTAAAAACCAATGTGTCCGATAATTATTCAATATAAAAAATGAAAAAATACGCATAAGGGATTTTCCTTATGCGTATTTTGCTGTTATTCTGAAGCCAATACTTTTTTTCTTCTTCGTTGACTGCGCTTTATTTTATACAGCTCCTCGGTTGCCATTCGTGCCTTGGCAACGGGTACATCACCTTTTGGAAAGCAGTAATAAAGACGCTGACTGTCGCCTATACAGATAACGTCACCTATCTCATACCAATAATAATCGGCATATAGGCTGTAAGATGACAGAGGTGATTGTGTAAATTCAAGTTCGCCGTTACAGCCCTTGAGTGAAAATCCGTTTTCATCGTGAATAAGCGTTCCTTCACCGACCTCATATACCGCCTTGTGGTTGACCATTACCAAAATATCAACATCCGTTTCAAGACGGTAGGTGCCGTTTTCAAGCTCTTTTTTTACCTCGCTGCGCTGCCAATCATACCAATGAGGAATGTGATCGAATCTTGTATCACCATCAGTCGATTTAAGATAGCCATATTCATCAAGCTCGTACTGTTTTCCGCAGGCATGGCAATATAGCGATACACCGTCACCTTTTGTCTGACCTTCGCTGTGGCAGTGCGGACATTTGTAAAGTATGCGATGCAGTCCGTCTGCACGGTCAGGTACATCTATCACGACTCGGTTTTGCTGCTGCCAACGGAAGTTATCAAAGGTAAAAGCCTCATCAAGGATTGCATCCAGTTCATCAACCGATCTTTCTTTAATGTCTTCTCTTGAAATAATACAGCTGACCGTTGCAGATATATCGACCTTGCGCTTTTTAAGCCCGTTATACAATGGCTGACGGGAAAATGCACCGTTTGTTTTTATCATAATTACCGGAACGTCAAGCTTCTTTATCAAGATGCCGAGCCTGCGCGGCAAAGCGGTTGCACATCCGTCAAATGAATAACTTGCCTCCGGATACATCAGCACGTTTGATTTTGCAGTTTTAAGCGCATAACGAATGTTTGAGATCAGCCCCGGATCACTTACAAACTTCTTTGTAGGAATACATCCGATCTGTCGCATAAGCCAATCCTTGCCTATAAAACCGTCAGACGTGCAGACGATAGACAGCGGCTTCGGATAAAAGATGTGCTCGGCTATTTCAAGGTCCATAAAGCTTGAATGATTCATAAGTATCAGGTACGGACCTTCGCCGGCTCTGTCCATATTCTCAATAGTATATGTAAAGCCTTCTTTTTTAAGCACGCCTGCTGAAAGCAGCTTCAAAAGAGTTCTCCAAAACATATTCGGTCGTTTGGGTTTTCGCAGCTTTTGCGGCGGCAACTGTAACACCTTGTTATACGGCAGTTTTTTAACTACAATTTTCATAATATTTCCCCACGTTTCTGATAGTTAACCCTCTTTAATATTTATTGTACTAAATTATAGTACGAGATACAAGCAATTTTTACATTTTTGCCGTTAATATTTCACTCAATGCTTCGGGCGTAATAAGCGGTATCATATAATTGCCGCACAGAATATCACACACGGATCTTGATTGCTCGCAAAGTCCCATATCTACTGCGATAAGCTTGCGTGACACACTGCCCCAATTCAATTGCTCTATTGCTTCTCGTAGCATTATTTCTCCATCGTCGCCGTAAAGCAGTATAAGATCAACTATTTTGGAGTTTGAATGTCTTGAAAACCACATATGCACAGCCGTTGTCACGATGGCTCCAAAGCCGATGAGTGCAAGCAGCGTTACTGTTATGTAGAAAACGGTATCCATAATATTACCCCCTGACTTACTATATAATATGTTGATATTTATATGATGTGATAATTGTCAACCTAAAACTACCTAGGTTGACAATCCTATGATTTAGTGGTACAATTTAAACGGACTAAATATTAAGGAGAAACAATGAAGCACGAAAAAACACTTAAAATGCTGATATTAAGTGCTGTTTTTGCAGCACTTATTTCGGTTTCAGCATTTATCAGAATACCTTTGCCACCTGTGGCATTCACGATGCAAGGCATGGTTGCTATACTTTCGGGGTTATTGCTTGGCAAAAAATACGGAACCTTTTCTGTTGGAATCTATATCATAGCAGGGCTGTTGGGATTGCCTGTCTTTAGTCAAGGCGGTGGAATATGGTATCTTTTAAACCCTACATTCGGATATATAATCGGTTTTTTGGCAGCGGCGTTTATAGCGGGCAGTATCGTAAATAAAGCAAAAGAGCCGTCATATTTACGATTAATAGCAGCAGCTATAACAGCAACGGCATCAGTATATATTGTTGGTGTTCTTTATTTCTGTCTCATAAAAATACTGTATTTAAAAGAAACACTAGATTTTTCTTACATACTCATCTATTGTGTTGCTGTTTTTGTGCCAAAGGATGTGGCAGGATGTATAATAGCCGCCTTGGCAACTAAAAAAATCAAAAAGCATATATAAAACTATGTCGAACTTGTATAAAAAAATGCATTTTTGTTAAACTTCCATTATTTTTTACTTGACATTTTTGATAATTAATTGCACAATATGTATGAATTCTAACATAATTTTCGGGGGTTTATTATGAGAGTTCGTGTTATTGATGAAATATGCGATTATATCAGATTTTTGTCTGACGCATATGGCTTGGAGATAACGGTCCATCCTTTGATGTGGAACGATTATCTTATGAACACGCGCATAGTTGAATTTAATTCGCATTCAAATTATTACTGTCAACAGATAAAGCTGTTGGGTGAGAGTAATGATATGTGTATTCAGGAGCAGCACAATGCGTTTCGTCATTGCAAGGCTAACAACTGCTTTAAGTACACCTGCTTTGCCGGTGTTACGCAGTATATTTATCCTATGTATGATGCAACCAGCCTTGTGGGCTATATTGCGGTCGGATCGTTTGTTGACGATGCTGATAAAGCTAAGCAGCTTATTTCAGATATGTGCCAAAAATACGGCTTCAAGCGTGAGACAATGAGCATTTTTTACGACAAAGCCATTACGCCACAAAAATATGATGAAAAGTTTATTACAACGGTGATAAGCCCGCTTTGTGCTATGATAGAGCTTGCTTATCATCAGAATAATAATTTGTGGATAGGAGATAGTGACGAAAGCTTTTATCTGAAGATACTTGCATACATAAAAACACGGTATGTGGGCAAGATTTCGCTTGATAAGATGTGTCAGTATCTTAATTGCAGCCGTTCGTATATCAGCCATTTCTTTAAAAAGGAGAGCGGAATGTCAATTCCGGAGTATGTAAATACTCTGCGAATACGGGATGCAAAGGTGTATCTTGAAACCACTTCAATGAGCATCCATGAGATTGCGGCGGCAGTCGGATTTGCTAATTCAAACTATTTTTCAACGGTATTTAAAAGTGTTACCGGCGTAACACCGGTTGAGTACCGTCAGGATTGTGAGTAAAAACACAAAAAGAATATATTGCAATCAATTTTTGAAAACAGACAGAAAGCAAACAATAAACCGCAGGGTATTTTTTAAAAATACCTTGCGGTTTTATGAATTTTATTCTTCATTCATTCTGTCAAACTCGTCAATAATATCCTGTGCTTTTTTGCGGTTGCCGGAGTGAGTACCGCGCTTTAACAGCTTGCAGTCGCTCACATTGTAAACAATAGGAGCAGCATCAGGTGAACGGTTGATCCGTACACGAAGCTTGCCTGCGACTAACATCACTTCGACAACTACGCCTTTACCATCCGGCGTTTCAACAAGTGAACCCTGACACGGCGTTTCTTTGTGCAGCGCTTCATAGGTATCCTGCTCGTATTTTAAGCAGCACATAAGTCTGCCGCAGGAGCCGGAAATTTTCAAGGGATTAGGACTCAAGCCCTGTTCCTTTGCCATTTTAATGGATACCGGCTGGAAATCGTCTAAAAAGCGTGAACAGCAGAACGGCTGACCGCATATACCGATGCCACCGAGCATCTTTGCCTCGTCACGCACGCCTATCTGACGCAGTTCTATTCTTGCTCTGAACTCAGCTGCAAGATCCTTAACAAGTTCACGGAAATCAACACGCCCATCCGCTGTAAAGTAAAATACTATCTTCGAATTGTCAAAAGCGTATTCAACACTAGTCAGTTTCATATCAAGACCGTGTTTTTCAATCTTCTGTAAGCATATATCAAAAGCAGTTGCTTCTTTTTTTCTGTTTTCTTCAATTCGCTTTGTATCATCTGCGGTTGCCACACGGATGATAGGCTTAAGGGGCTGTACTATCTCATCATCACGGATCTCTTTGTTTTCCATTACCGTTTGGGCGCATTCAATGCCCTTGGCAGTCTCGACGATAACATAGCTGCCTTTATTAACAGTATTTCCGTTGGGCGAGAAATAGTAGACCTTACCTGTTCCCTTAAAGCGAACACCAATTACTTCGGTCATTTATTTACCTCACATTAATTCTTAATTTATTTTCCTGCAGCTTGGCGAAGAGCAGCACAAAGCCGCACGGTGTTAAGCGCCGCATTTGCATTATGCTCACAAGCGCGCTTTGCACAGTCTGCCGCATTGAGCAGACCAAGTGCTGTTTTGAGTGATACTTTGTCTGCTAACATTTTTGCCGTACTGCAGGTGGGTGTTTCGGTATATTTTGCAATATAAACCTCTCTGAATATTCGGCAAAGCTCATTTGCAACATCAATAAAATGAACGCCGCTGCCGGAAATTGAGTTACATGCAAAATAAAGCTCAAGCTCATTTTTTGAAAGCACCTTTGATGCGATATCGTTTGCTACCTCTGCCGCTTTTTCATTGATAACAGCATCACCTTTGGCGGTGAAAAATGCGGCTCTTGAAATAATGGTTTCAAGCAGCTTGTTCTTTGAGTTGCAAGTGATAATAAATACCGCATATGACGGCGGTTCTTCAAGGATCTTGAGCAGCGCATTTTGCGACTGTACCGATATATCATCAGCATCTGATATAATATATACCTTATGCATGGCCTCATTCGGCTTGATATACGCATCCTGCCGAAGCTTGCGTACCGTTTCTATTTTATAAGGATTATGCTTAGAGGAAGGCTTATAAAGTATTATATCGGGATGATTTGAGCTTGTAGCCTTAATACAATGACTGCAAACACCGCAAGGTGGCATCTTGCCGCTGCATACGCAAGCCTTTGCAGTGAGTAAGGCTTCATCATTCGCACGTTCACCTTCAATAAGGATAGTATGCGGTATCCGCCTTGCGTCTATCAGCATTTTCAGCCGTTTGTTTTTAAACATATGGGTTTATCAAACCTTTTCAAAGCGGTCGATATCAACAACGAATATTGTTGCACCGCCTACTGTTACATGACGGCTTGCCGTTGCAACAGTATGAGAAGAATTAGTAGAAATATTAGGGATGATCTGAGAACGCTGGCTTGAGTACTGCTTGATGAGCGAGATGACCTCGTCAACCTTATCCTCGTCTACACCGATGAGGAACGTAGTGTTGCCTGTGCGTAAAAATCCGCCTGTGCTTGCCATTTTCGTAGCCGAAAAATGATTTTCAAGCAATGCGTCAGCAACCTCAACAGAATCATCGTCATTAACGATCGCAATAACTAATTTCATAAATATCCTCATTTCCTATAATATATCTTAATTGTAACACCGAAGCGTTAAAAATTCCACACTTTTTTATTGATATTTCGTAAAAAATTAATAATCCATGCCCTTTACTGTTTCGATATTGCGTAATACCTCTGCTTTTAAGGCTTCAAAGTCGCAAAATTTGCGTTCGGGACGAATAAAATCATAAAGACTTACCGTGATCTCTCTGCCATATAAATCACCCGAAAAGCCGAAAATATTGGTTTCGCACAAAATATGATCAGTGCCGACAGTCGGGCGAACACCGATATTGCTTATGGATTTGTAATTCTTACCGTTGATCAGCGTCTTTGATGCATATACACCGAACGCAGGTACGGTAAAGTCCTCATCCCATATCTGATTTATTGTGGGGAATCCCCAGCTTCTGCCGTAATGATTGCCGTTTTCAACTGTGAGCGCAAATGAATATGGATTGCCCAACAGTTGATTTGCCGTTTTTATCCTGCCATTTTGGATAAGCGAGCGTATGTTTGATGAAGAAACATCTATCCCGCCGTATTTTATCTCGTCAATAACCGTAACCTCAAAGCCAAGCTTATTACCCATATGGCATAGAAGCTCTGTGTTGCCTCTGCCGCCGCTGCCGAAACGAAAGTTATATCCGCATACGACCTGTTGTGCGTTGAATTTTTGCTTTAGTATCGTGCAAAAATCTTCGGCAGAAAAGTTCTTGACATCATCAAATTCGGGGCAAATATAGTGTTTTATGCCCATGTTTTCGATGATCTGCATCTTTGCATTTTGACTCATAAGTCTGGATGCTGATTTATATGAAGAATCAAAGGTGAAAACAGCTCTTTCGTATTTGCTTGCAGCCTCTATTACCTTGCGGTGTGCAATATGGACACCGTCAAAAGAGCCAAGAGCAATACTTAAAGGCTGATGTGATATAAATTCATTGATATTTCGGTAAATTTTCATATTATTTTAACCATTTGAGCCTCAACTCGTTGTCTATTATTTCACCGAGACCTATAAGCCTGTCCTCTCCGTAAACACGGAAAATACCTGATCTGCCGACAAGCTTGCAACGGGCAATATCAAGCGAACCACCGTTCGAAAAACGCTTTGCCTGACTGCTTGATACATACACCTTCGGGAAATTTCTTAGGCAATTTTCAACATCAATAAAGTATTTTTCGGGACAATCTAAAAAATCCTCAAGCGATACGCAACTTTCAATGTCAAAGCCGCTGCCGCTTTCTCTTGTAAGTGTGGTCATAAAAGCGCCACAAGAAAGCTGCATACCGATATCATCGATCAGAGTTCTTATGTATGTACCTTTTGAGCAGCTTACACGCATTACTCCGATATTGGTATTTTCATCATAAGATACAAGCTCGTTTGAAAATATCGTTATCCTGCGGGCTTTTCTTTCGACCTCAATGCCTTTTCTGGCAAGCTGATAAAGCTTTACCCCATCTTTTGAAAGTGCGGAATACATCGGCGGTATCTGTTCGATCTCACCGGTGAAAAGGGCTATTGCACTTTGTAGCTGTTCTTTTGTCACATTGACCGGCTGATCGGTGAGAACCTCGCCTTCACAGTCGAGCGTATCGGTAGTCATACCAAGCATAAACCCTGCAAGATATGTTTTTTTCTCATCAGGCAAAATGTCGATAAGCTTCGTTGCTCTGCCTACCATGACAGGCAAAACACCGGTTGCGATAGGGTCAAGCGTGCCTGCGTGACCTGCCTTGTCTGCCGACAATGCACGGCGCACCTTGCCTGTTACCGAAAAAGAAGTAACACCGCAGGGCTTGTTTATAAGTACAAATCCGTTCATTATATCACACCGTGTTTTTGAAGCGTTTTTTGTGCTGCACTCAGCAGTGCTTTCTTTGCCTCATCAATAGAGGTATGGAATTCGCAGCCTGCTGCCTTTTTATGACCGCCGCCCCCGAAACAAGAGCAAAACTCTGCCGCATCAATAGGATCATGCGTGCGAACAGAAACCTTGTAAATACCGTCATCCCGCTCACGGATAGTAATACCGATAAGCACACCCTCTACCTGACGGGGCAGAGCGGTAATGCCTTCAAGATCGGCATCATCAGCACCGGTGGAAAGGCGCATTTCTTTGGTGATGATAAGCATCGCGCATTTATCATCCGAATCGAAAATAATGCTTTCAAGCGCCTTTTGCTCAAGTAGGATACGGCTCTTTTTCTTAGTGTCAAACATAATTCGGTTGATCTCGCCGTAGGTGGCACCAAGCTCCATAAGCCGTGCTGCGATAATATGTGTTTTAGGTGTGGTGTTGTCAAACTTAAAGCAACCGGTATCGGTAGAAATACCGGTGTAAAGTGCAGAGGCAGACTCAACATCTACTTCGCCCATAGTGTTTACTATATCATACACTATTTCGCACGCTGCGGCAGCAGAGCTGTCAACATAGGTTTCGTCAGCATAATCAGTGTTGGTTGCGTGATGATCAATGCAAAGATCGATCTTACCTTCAAGATAGGTATATTTGGTTCCAAGTAGTTTGAAATCTGCAACATCGACTGCGATTATATATTTTTCCTCAAATTCTTCTTTTTTACAAATAGAGGTGATATATCCGTATTTCTTGTTGATTTCGTGGTTACAGCCTAGTTTGACACGCCTTCCCTTGCTTTGCAGCATACGGCAAAGAGCGTGAGCACAGCCGATAGTATCTCCGTCCGGAAACTGATGCATAAGAATAAGTATGTCATCAGCGTTATCCAACCGTTTTATCAGAGTATCAAAATCAATTCTCACCGATATTACCTCCTTTGTTATTCCTCGGTTTCTTCATCCCTTGGAAGATCGAAATCTTCGATCATTCTTGCAATATGAGCACCGTATTCGATAGAATTATCCGCTACAAATATCATCTCCGGCATTTTGCGAAGTCGGCATGAGTGGGCAAGCTCACGGCGGATGTAGCCGGCAGCAGACTTAAGTCCTTTTGCCGACTCCACCGATTTTTCATACCCCTCAATTGCACTAACATACACCTTTGCATATGAAAGGTCACCTGACACCTCTACTTTTACAATTGAAAGCAACGGTGAGATGCGGGGATCTTTAAGCTCACGGATTATTTCCGAAAGACTGCGCTTCATATCCTCTTGAATTCTGTTAATTCTGTGTGTAGCCATATATTTTTCTCACTTATTTTTCAGGCTCTATATTCCTCGATAACAAATGCTTCAAGGATGTCGCCCTCTTTAATATCATTAAATTTGTCAAGACCGATACCACATTCAAATCCGGTTGCGACCTCTTTAACATCGTCCTTAAATCTGCGGAGCGAGTCGATAGTGTCCTCTGCAACTACGATACCGTCACGAACGACACGGATCTGTGCATTTCTTGTAACCTTACCTTCAAGTACATAGCCTCCGGCAATTGTGCCGACACTTGATATCTTGTAGGTCTGACGTACTTCAATGCGTCCAAGCTCAACTTCACGGTATTCGGGATCAAGCATACCCTTGATAGCAGCCTCAATCTCCTCAATGCAGTCATAGATGATACGGTAAAGGCGCATATCAACCTCCATTTGCTCGGCACTATCTCTTGCAACAGGGTCAGGACGTACATTAAAGCCGACTATAATAGCATTAGAGGTAGAAGCAAGCATAACATCGTTTTCATTGATTGCACCTACGCCGCCGTGGATAACTTTAACGATAACTTCATCGTTTGAAAGCTTTTCAAGTGATTGACGAACTGCTTCGACAGAGCCCTGAACATCAGCTTTAACGATGATGTTGAGCTCCTTCATTTCACCTTGCTGGAGCTGGTCAAAGAGGTTGTCAAGAGTAACCTTCTTATATTTCGCAAATTCTTCTTCTTTTGCTGCGGTGCGACGCTGTTCAACAAGCTCTCTTGCAAGACGCTCGTCTGAAACTGCATCGAACGTATCACCTGCGGACGGAACATCATCAAGACCGGTGATCTCAACAGGAACAGACGGGCCTGCTTCCTTAACACGCTCACCCTTGTCATTCAGCATAACACGTACACGACCTACTGTTGTGCCTGCAACGATAGTGTCACCTACATGAAGTGTACCGTTCTGTACAAGGATAGTTGCAACAGGTCCTCTGCCTTTGTCAAGACGAGCTTCAATAACCGCACCTCTTGCCTTACGGTTGGGGTTAGCTTTGAGCTCCTGCATCTCTGCAACAAGCAGTACATTTTCAAGAAGAGAGTCGATATTCATACCTGTGAGAGCTGATACCGGAACGCAGATGACATCGCCACCCCATTCTTCGGGAACGAGTCCGTGCTCGGTAAGCTGTTGCATTATCTTATCCGTAGATGCACCGGGTTTATCCATCTTGTTGATAGCAACGATAATCTGAACATTTGCAGCTTTTGCGTGGCTGATAGCCTCAATAGTCTGCGGCATGATACCGTCATCTGCGGCAACAACGAGGATAGCAATATCGGTAACATCTGCACCACGCTGACGCATTGATGTAAATGCGGCGTGACCGGGTGTATCAAGGAATGTGATAGTATTTCCGTTTACATCTACCTGATATGCACCGATGTGCTGTGTAATACCGCCTGCCTCTGTTGCAGTGACGGATGTGCTTCTGATACGGTCAAGAATAGATGTTTTTCCGTGGTCAACGTGACCCATTACAACAACTACCGGATCACGGGGGAGAAGATCCTCATCGGCATCCTCTGCGATATCCATAATACGCTCTTCAATAGTTACAACTACCTCTTTAGTGACCTTTGCGCCCATTTCGGTTGCAACGATCTCAGCAGTATCATAATCTATTGTTTCGGTTGCGGAGGCAAATATGCCAAGTGCCATTAGCTGCTTTACTACCTCTGCTGCAGTCTTTTTCATTCTTGAAGCAAGCTCGCCAACGGTGATCTCATCGCCGACAGTGATCTCGATCGGCTTTGCCTTTATGCGCTCAAGCTGCATACGGCGAAGCTGCTCTGCTTCCTTGTCCTTTTTGGATTTACCGGCGCCCTTGCGGTACTGCTGTGATTTCTGATGGATCTTCTGCTTTCTCTGAACAGGGTCGTATGATGCAGCAGGGGAGATCTTATCAGATTTTTCGTTGTATTTATCTTCGTCAAAAGTAACTGTTCTTGTATCAACACGGTAGCTTTCAACGGTGTTGATCTGAACATTTGTATCTTTATTCTTTTCACGCACACGGCTTTCCTGACGCTTCTGAGCAGGCTTTTTATCCTTCTGCTTCTTTTGCTGTACAGGTTGCTCCTTAGGCTGTTCTTTAGGCTGTTCTTTAGGCTGTTCTTTAGGCTGTTCTTTAGGCTGTTCTGCTTTGACCTCGGCTTTTTTCTCTTCTTTTTTCGGCTCAGGTTTGCTTTCGACCTTCTTTTCTTCTTTCACAGGTTCGGGCTTTGCTTCAGCCTTGGACTTGCCTCCGTTTTTGGCAGCTTCGGCAGCCTCTTTAAGCATTTTTGCGAGTGCCTCCTGCTCTGCAAGTCTTGCAGCCTTCACTTCAGCCTTTTTCTCCTGACGTGCTTTCTGTGCCGACTCACCCGATGCAAAATATTCATCAAAACTCTTAACACTGTTCTTGGTAGTGAGATAATCAAAAACAAAATTCAATTCATCCTGATTAAGAGCTGTCTGAGTTTTATAGGGAGTGTCGCTGAAATTCTTTAAAACCTCGATCATTTCTTTTGAGCTGATCGAGAAATTTTTTGCTATATCGCTGACTTTGAATTTAACTAACATCAAATCATTCCTTTAACAGATAATAATAGTATCTATATAAACCCGTTTATCACGGCAATTTACTGTTCTTGCTTTAAAAGCTCGATAAGCCGCTTTGAAAATCCGCTATCGCATACTGCGACCACGCCTGTTTTCGAACCGACTGCATTCGATATCTCGTACATCGAATACTTAGTATCAATAATTTTTATATCGGTATCCTCTGCTGCAAACACAAGTCCGCGCTTGGTTTTTTCGGATAAATCGTTTGCACAGAATACTGAAAAGCAGGCATCGGAATGGATGGCATCGATAGCCTTGTCATATCCCATTCTTATGCGGTTTGCTCTGCGTGCCATACCAAGCAAAGATAAAAATTTACTCTGCATCCTGCATCTCCTTTTCAAGACGGGATATCATATCTTCGTCCAACACGGTAGAAAATGTACGGTTGATACGCTTTGTCTTGATCGCAGCTGCAAGGCAATCGCTTTTGCGGCAGATGTAAGCACCTCTGCCGGGCATTCTGCCTGTTGTATCAAGGTTTACTTCGCCTTCCTTGTTTTTAACGATCCTTACAAGCTCACGCTTAGGCTTCATCTCATTACAGCCAAGACACAGACGCATAGGTATTTTCTTTTCGGGCATATTAAATTTCTCCTCGAAATCAAAATTATTCGCCGTAGTAGCCGCTCTCGGGACGAATATCTATCTTCCAGCCGGTAAGCTTTGCAGCAAGGCGTGCATTCTGACCCTTATTACCGATAGCGAGGGAAAGCTGATGATCCGGCACAGTGGCACGGCAGGATTTTGCAGCTTCGTCAACTATCTCAACTGAAAGTACCTTTGCAGGAGAGAGAGCCTCTGTAACGAACTCCTTAATATCTTCTGAATACTTCACGATATCGATCTTTTCGCCACCAAGCTCCTCAACGATAGAGGCAACACGCGCACCTTTTGCACCGATGCAAGCACCGATCGGATCAACATCTGCATCCTTTGAATATACAGCAAGCTTTGTTCTTGAGCCTGCGTCACGGCTTACTGCCTTGATCTCAACAGTACCGTCGAAAATTTCGGGAACCTCTGTTTCAAACAGACGTTTTACAAGACCGGGATGTGTACGGCTTATCATTATCTTCGGACCTTTTTCCGAAACCTTAACATCAACGATGTATATCTTGATAAGCTGACCTTCTGTGAACTCCTCGTCAGCAACCTTTTCGTTTCGGGGGAGGACTGCTTCATTTTTGCCTATCTCAAGAGTTGTGTTGCCTGACTGACGGTCATAATTTACAACCTTTGCAGTAACTATTTCATGGTGTCTTGACTGGAATTCAGCAAGCACAAGACCCTGCTCTGCGTCACGGATACCCTGACGGATAACATGCTTTGCAGTCTGAGCAACTATTCTACCGAACTTCTTTGTATCAAGGTCGATCTCAACAACATCACCGATAACAGCCTTTTTGTTGTATTTCTGTGCTTGTTCAAGAGTGAGCTCCTCGTTTTCGTCCATAACCTCTTCAACAACTGTTTTTACAAGATAAACCCTGAATTTATTTTCTTCAACATCAATGTCACAACGAACTACATCACTTCCGTTGTAGTCACGCTTTGCAGCTACCACGATAGCTGTACTGATTTTTTCGGCAATGTACTGTGCGGGAACACCTTTCTCCGCCTCCATAAACTTCAATGCCTCAAAAAATTCGTTATTAGTGTTTGCACTCTTTTTCATTTTGATAACTCGTTCCTTTCAGTATATATTTTAGATGTCAATATCGTCGTTTAATTTTACCTTTGCAACATCACCTGTTGCAAATTCTAATTCTTCACCGTTATCAATGGTGATAACGCCGTCTGCAAGCCCTTTGAGTATGCCACAGAAATCCTTAACGCCGTCTTTGGGGCGAATCAGGCAAACTGTGACCTCCTCGCCTGATAATATCTCGAAATGCTCCGGACGGGTAAGTTCTCTCCCAAGCCCCGGTGAGCCGACCTCCAAATAATATGAGGTGCTTATCGGATCTGCCTCGTCAAGCGGTTCATCAATAGCACGAGAAAAATTCTCACAGTCATCAATGTCCACGCCGCCGTCTTTGTCGATAAAAATCTTTAAAAACCACGAAGCGCCTTCCTTCACATAGCGAACATCCCAGATGTCCAGCTGCATCTCGTCTGCAAATGGCTTTACAATGTCGAAAACACGCTTTGCAGTGCTGTTAAGATTAAGCTGCATACACAAATCTCCTCTGAAAAATGAAAATTAGCTCTAACAACACGAAAGAGCGGGTTGCCCCACTCTTTCGTCTCACATGATACTGTAAAGAATTATATCACATATCTGCACCGAAATCAAGGGTTTTTAAAAAATTTTTTACTAAACTGTTGATTTTTATAATATGTGTTGCGAAAGACTGTTTTATTTGTTATAATCAGTATATAAGCATAGTGGGATGTGACAATTTGGAAAGGTTCAAAAAATGGTGGCTGAATTATTGGTATCACTATAAGTTCAGAACTATAATGGGCGCATTGCTTATCGCTATCGCAGCAGTTGCGGTGCATAGTGTTGTTACAATGCCGAAATACGATTATAATGTGTATCTGTTTCTTTCAAAGGATACAGTGCTTAATATTGATACAGCAATTGCTGAGACTGCTGCACAGTACGGCGAGGATCTCAATGGTGACGGTGAAGTCAAGGTAAAGGTGATAGATTGTTCATTTTCTCCCACTAATACAACTGATTCTGTGGGTAAGATATCTATGCTCACAGCAGAACTTTCACTTGCAAACGGGTATATATTTATAACCGATGAATATCGTTTTGATTATATAAAGAATACGATGCAGGTCGATCTTTTCTGCAACTATGATTATCTTGATTCGTATAACGGTAAAGCGCAGAAGATGAACGGCACGATGTTTGATAAGATATTGCAGGCAAAAATGAAGGAAAAAGGTATTACTGAAGGTGTTTTCAGTATGTCGGATTATTATGTTTCAATGCGTGTTCAGTCAGAGAAAGACAGCGGATACGTTTTCGATAATGACTACAAAATGTTTGAAAGAATAGTTAATTCAGGAGAGTAATATATGTTCTCTAAAATAACCAGTATGGGTGTCTGGGGCATCAATGCATATAAGGTAGAGGTTGAGACAAATCTTGCAAACGGGCTTCCTTCGTTTGATATAGTAGGTCTGCCGGATGCGGCTGTAAAGGAATCGCGTGATAGGGTAAGGGCGGCTTTGAAGAATTCGGGATTTAATTTCCCTGTCAACAAGATAACAGTAAACCTTGCGCCTGCCGATGTCAAAAAGGAGGGTCCTATATATGACCTTCCTATCAGTCTGGGCATAATGAGTGCACTTTCCTATATCACCGCCGATATTTCTGACAGCGTGTTTGTCGGTGAGTTATCATTAAACGGCGAAGTGCGTCCTGTTAAAGGTCTTTTATCTATGGCGGTGGCTGCAAAAGCGGCAGGCTATAAAAATATATATGTCCCTCATACTGTTGCTTTGCAGGCTGCAGTGGTTGAAGGTATCAATGTCTTTCCCGTAAAATCGGTACGCCAGCTTTATAATCATCTGTGCGGCGAGGATGCTATTGAGGCAGTTTCGCTTCCTGCCGCAGTACCGCAGGGAGAAAGCATACAGCATCTTGATTTTGCTGATGTTGCAGGGCAGGAGTATGTTAAAAGAGCAATCGAGATTGCAGCGGCAGGCGGTCATAATATCATGCTGATAGGTCCGCCGGGATCCGGTAAAAGCATGATTGCAAGAAGAATTCCGTCAATACTGCCGGATATGACTTTTGATGAGGCTATTGAAAGTACAACTATACATTCTATCGCAGGCGTGTTGCCAAGTGATGTGCCGATTTTAACGGAACGTCCCTTCCGTTCGCCGCATCATACTGTGTCGGCAGCGGCACTTTCGGGCGGAGGTACAACACCTGCGCCTGGGGAGATATCGCTTGCTCACAACGGTGTGCTTTTTTTGGACGAACTGCCCGAATTTTCAAGAATGGCAATGGAAACGCTTCGTCAGCCACTTGAGGACGGTAAGGTGAGTATAGCCCGTGTAGCAGGTACACTTACATATCCTTGCAGCGCTATGTTCGTTGCTGCTATGAATCCATGTCCTTGCGGATATTACGGTCATCCTTCCGGCAAATGTGTTTGCTCGCAGAATGCAGTCACACGGTATCTCAACAAGGTTTCAGGCCCTTTACTTGACAGAATAGATATTCATGTTGAGGTGCCTCCTGTCAAATACGAGGAGCTAGCATCGAAAAAAAGCGGTGAGACTTCAGCACAGATAAAAGCGCGTGTAAACAAGGCTCGTCATATTCAACAGGAGCGTTACCGTGGCTGGGGTGTCAGCTGTAATGCACAGATAACTACACCGATGCTTAAAAAATTCTGCTCGCTGGATGATGAGGCAGATGCATATTTAAAGCGTTCATTTGATAACCTAGGTATGTCGGGCAGAGCGTACGACCGTGTTTTAAAGGTGGCACGAACTATTGCGGATCTTGACGAAAGTGAGAGTATCCGCAGAACGCATCTTGCACAGGCATTGCGGCTCCGCAGTCTTGATCGCAAGTATTGGAATAACATTTAAAGTTGGATGAATAATCTGGCGTTAATGTCATATTTTATTAAAAAGGAGAGATTGTTTTATGAATTTAAAAGGAACAAAAACTGAAGCTAATCTTATGACTGCTTTTGCAGGCGAATCACAGGCACGCAACAAGTACACATATTATGCTTCAAAGGCAAAGAAGGACGGTTATGAGCAGATCGCCGCATTGTTCGAGGAGACTGCAAATAACGAGAAGGAACACGCAAAAATGTGGTTCAAGCTGCTTCACGGCGGAATTCCGTCAACAGAGGAAAATCTAAAGGACGCAGCAGAAGGCGAGAACTACGAGTG
>JAXJVX010000218.1:0-7655 GCA_036308305.1 Acutalibacteraceae bacterium
GGTATATAGAAATCCATATGAGTATAACGGAAATGGAAACAGAACCCCAAGTGAGTTGAATTGTGAGCAGCAGACTGCATATGACGGGCTTGAAAAAACAATAGGACCCGCACTTTTGTTTGGCGTTACAGGTTCGGGTAAGACGCAGGTTTTTTTGAAGCTGATAGATAAGACACTTGAAAGTGGCAGAAGTGTTATCGTTATGGTGCCGGAAATTGCTTTGACTCCGCAGACTATAAGCATATTTCAAAATCGTTACGGAAACAGAGTTGCTGTTTTGCATAGTGCTATGTCTGTTGGTCAGCGTACAGATGAATGGAAACGCATTAAAAATCATGATGTTGATATTGCGGTTGGTACGCGTTCTGCGATTTTTGCACCGTTTGATAATCTAGGGCTGATAGTTATGGATGAAGAGCATGAGCATACCTACAAATCTGAAGGTACGCCTAGATATCATGCCCGTGATATGGCAATATATCGTGCAAAATATAATAACTGCCTTTTTTGTATGGCATCTGCAACACCGTCAGTAGGAACATTTTGCAAAGCTAAAAGCGGGAAAATCCCGATGTTTACATTAAAAAATCGATATGGAAATGTAAATCTTCCTGTCGTTCAAATTGTAAATATGCGTGAGAACTATAAGAAAGGTGAGTTTTCTTCTTTCAGTCCTCAACTTAAAGAGGTGCTTGTTGATAGGTTCAGTAAAAACAAGCAATCCATTCTTTTGCTTAACAGACGAGGTTATCGTGCTTTTGTATCTTGCAGCAGCTGTGGTACTGTAAGTACTTGTCCTAATTGTAGTATCTCATTGACATATCATAATGCAAACAATCGTCTTATGTGCCATTATTGCGGTTACTCCGAAGGTTATTCCGGAAAGTGCAAGCACTGCGGTAATGATAATATTAAGCTAATGGGCTACGGAACGCAGGCGGCACAAGAGGAACTTGCTCAATTGCTACCTGACGCACGGATACTGCGTATGGATGCTGATACTACAATGGCAAGATTTTCGCATGAGAAAAAACTTGGTGCTTTCGCACGGCATGAGTATGATATCATGATCGGTACTCAGATGGTTGCAAAGGGTCTAAATTTTCCGGATGTAACGCTTGTCGGAGTTATCAATGCCGATCAGTCATTGTATAGCGGCGATTATAAAAGCAGTGAAAACACTTTTTCATTGCTGACTCAGGTTATTGGCAGATCAGGAAGAGGAAGTGAGCCCGGCATCGCAGTTATTCAGACTATTTCGCCGGATAGTGAGATTGTACATTTGTCTGCTCAGCAGGATTATGAAGCCTTTTATGAAACAGAGATCCTGTCCCGTAAGTATTTGATCTATCCTCCGTATTGTGACTTAGCAGTTATCGGTTTTTCCGGCGCAGACAGAGACAAAGTGTCGGCTGTGTCAAAATGCTTTTTTGATAAGCTGGTAGCCGCAATTGAAAGTGAGTATAATGATCAGAAGATTATCATTCTTGGTCCGTCAGTATGCGCTGTACCGAAGATCAGCGGCAAGTACCGATATCGGATAATTATAAAATGTAAGAATAGCAAGCGGTTTCGTGCGATGATTCGTGAGCTTTTGATTTCATCTATGAAATCCGGAAAGTATAAAGAAGTATCTGTTTTTGCAGATATAAATCCCGAAAGTATCATATAACAAGGAGAATTAAATATATGGCAATTCGTGAAATTGTAAAAATCGGTGACGATGTGTTAGGTAAGAAATGTCGTCTTGTTGAGAATTTTGATGAGAAGCTGCATCAGCTTCTTGATGATATGTATGAAACTATGAATGCGGCGAACGGTGTTGGACTTGCTGCGCCACAGATCGGAATTTTAAGAAGAATTTGTGTTATCGATGTAGGTGAGGGCAAAATCGAGCTTGTTAATCCGGAGATAATTAAAACATCGGGGCATCAGGAAGAGTCAGAGGGGTGCCTTTCAGTTCCGGGTAAGTATGGTATTACTGAACGCCCGTATAAGGTAACTGTTAAAGCGCAGGACAGACACGGAAAAGAGTTCAAAATATCCGGCGAGGATCTGCTTGCTCGTGCTTTTTGCCATGAAATAGATCATCTTGACGGAGTTTTATTTTTAGAACGCGTAATTGAAATGTTAGAGGATTAAGTATGAACATTGTTTTTATGGGAACACCTGATTTTGCCGCCAGGTGTCTTGAAGCGTTGCTCGATTCTGAGCATACCGTTAATGCGGTATTTACACAACCGGATAAGCCGGTAGGCAGAAAAAGAATAATGACTCCTCCGGCTGTTAAGGTGCTGGCACAAAGACATAATATTCCTGTGTATCAGCCGACTACTCTGCGAGATGGAGTCGGCTATGAGATACTTAAAGAATATAATCCGGATATCTGTGTAGTTGTTGCATATGGTAAGCTTTTACCTAGTGATATACTTAATATGCCAAAATACGGATGTATTAACATACATGGTTCACTTTTGCCAAAATACAGAGGCGCTGCGCCTATACAATGGGCTGTTGCTAACGGTGAAAAGGTGACCGGTGTCACTTCAATGCTTCTTGACGAAGGTATGGACACAGGCGCAATCCTTCTTAAAAAAGAGAGAGAAATATTAAGTGATGATAATGCTGAAACAATGTATGAAAAATTGAGCGTTGATGGCGGAAAACTATTGCTGGATACACTTGATGCACTTGAAAAGGGGACGGTGACTCCTACTAAACAAAACGATGATTATGCTACCAATGCACCTATCATAAGCAAAAACGACGGCATAATCGATTGGAATAAGTCGGCTTACAGTATCAACTGTTTCATAAGGGGGATGTATATTTGGCCTGTTGCTCATTCAGTGATTGATGGTAAGTCATTGAAAATTTTCAAAGCAGAGGTAATTGAGAATATCAATTCAACCCCGGGAGTTATTATTCAGGGGCAAAAAGATCTAATAGTAGGATGCGGTGAAAATTCTGCATTGAAGATCATTGAACTTCAACAGGAAGGCTCAAAACGAATGAATGCTGCTGATTTTATGCGAGGCAGAGGATTCATCGAAAATAAATTTGAATTTTAGGGAGAAATCTATGGCAAATGCGCGTAAGATTGCTGTTAAAGCACTTATGAAGATGGATAGTGATGATGCGTATTCAAATATCGTTATCAACAACGCTTTGAATAATTCCGAACTGACAGGTGTTGACAGAGCTTTTTGTTCAGTTCTTTTTTACGGTACTCTAGAGAGAAGGATCACTCTTGATCATATTCTTTCAAAGTACTGTAAGCAGCCGTTGGCGGAAATGAATAATGCGATTGTCAATATACTGCGATGTGGTATATATCAGCTTAAATATATGGATAAAGTACCTGATAGTGCCGCTGTGAATGAATCTGTAAAACTCGCAAAGGTATTGCGCCGTCATTCAAATTCTTCTAATTTTGTTAATGCTGTACTGCGTGCTTTTATCCGTGATAATAAGGAGATAGAATTGCCTATCGATGAGATAAAAAGAATATCTGTTCTTTATTCCTTACCTGAATGGATCATTAATTCGCTTATTAATGATTACGGAAAAGAAAACTGTAAGAAAATTGCAGAGGCTTTTTTGAGTCAGCGGCATATATCTGTACGCACAAATACATTGAAAACATCAACCCAAAAATTACTCGATATGTTTGTTGAAAATGGAATATCAGCCCATGAAAGTGATATTTGTGCAGACAGTATCGTGATTGAAAAAGGCGGATCGGTCGAAAATCTTCCGGGATTTTCAGAAGGCTTGTTTCATGTGCAGGATATATCCTCGTCACTTTGTGCCAAGGCACTTGATGCTGAAAAAGATATGCGAGTGATAGATGTTTGTGCAGCACCGGGAGGAAAAAGCTTTACTGTTGCCGAAATAATGCATAACACCGGTGAAGTCTATGCACTTGATCTGTATGAACAAAAGGTTGGTCTTATCAGAAGATCTGCCGAAAGATTAGGTATCAAGAATCTGACTTCTGTTGTCTGCAATGCCAAAAAACCAAACGATAATTTTGGTGAATTTGACCGTGTTTTGTGCGATTTGCCTTGTTCGGGTACCGGAATTTTAGGCAAAAAGCCCGAAATTCGTTACAAAAATGTAGCATTGCTTGACACATTAAGTGATTTACAGTATGATTTACTTGTAAAAAGTTCGTCATATTTAAAAGTGGGCGGAATACTTGTATATTCGACCTGCTCATTGCGTAAGTGTGAAAACAGAGATATTGCAGAAAAGTTTTTATCTGAAAACCAAAACTTTGAACCATATTCCATATTCAGTAGTATTGAGCGTGGCATTAATGAGCCTGATAATATGCTCACATTACTGCCGCATATTCACAATACAGACGGATTTTTCATCAGTGCATTTATCAGGACGAGGTGAGTTTTTATTATTGATTTGAAATCATTAAATCAACAGGAGATGTCTGATTTAATTGCCGGTCTTGATGAAAAAGCATTTCGTGCAAAGCAGCTGTTTGAATGGATGAACAAAGGTGTAGATTCATTTGAGGAAATGAAGAACATTCCGAAGTCGCTTATTGATAAGCTGAAAGAAATGAGTTATATTTCTTTTGCGAAGATCGAGAAAAAGTTTGTATCAAAAATTGACGGAACGGTCAAGTACCTATATTCTCTATATGACGGTGAGCTAATCGAATCCGTGGTTATGAAATACAAGCACGGATATTCTGTGTGTGTTTCTACTCAGGCGGGCTGTAATATGGGGTGTAAATTCTGTGCATCCACTATTGATGGCAAACGCAGGGATCTTACAGCAGGTGAGATCTTGAGTCAGATATTTACGGCAAGTAAGGACCTGGCTGTTCGTATTTCAAATGTAGTATTGATGGGTATGGGCGAGCCGCTTGATAATTATGATAATACCATTAGATTTCTTGAACTTGTATCTTCTGAAAAAGGGCTTAATATTGGTATGCGTCATATTTCGCTTTCGACTTGCGGTCTTGTAAATAGAATACATCAGCTTGAAGAATTAAATTTGCAGTTTACTTTATCGATATCACTTCATGCACCGTGTGATGAGATAAGAGATCAGATAATGCCGGTGAATAGGAAATACAAGGTAAACGAATTAGTTGATGCTTGCAGATCATATTTTAATAAAACAGGTAGGCGTATTTCTTTTGAATATGCGTTGATATCAGGACTTAACGATACCAAAGAATGCGCTGATTTATTGGCAAAGCTGCTTGACTTTAATTGTCATATTAATCTTATACCGGCGAATCCTGTACACAAGGATAAATTTGTTAAGCCTGACAATTCATCTGTATTAAAATTTCAAAATATGCTCATTAAGCGTGGTCTTAATGCTACAGTACGACGTACTTTAGGGGCTGATATTTCTGCATCTTGCGGTCAGCTCCGTGCAAAGAATACTTGATTTAACTTTGAAAGGAGGAAATTGAATGCGGTGTTTTATGAAAACCGATGTAGGTCGTGTGCGCGAAATTAATGAAGATTGTTGTGAAGTTAAATATTTTGATGACGGATCCTGTCTTTTAGTTTTATGCGATGGCATGGGTGGTAAAAACGGCGGGGAGATTGCTAGCAGTAAAGTAATGCAAACTTTGATATTTGAGTTTTCACGGCGATATGATAAAGCTATGTCTGATACTGCTATTAAAGCTGCATTAGTTTCCTCTGCAAGAACAGCAAATATTGCTGTATATGATATTGCCTGTGCAGATGATAACCTCCGAGGAATGGGCACAACACTTGTTGCGGCTTTTATAAGAGGTGCTGATGCACATATAATACATGCCGGTGACAGTCGTGCATATATATATTCTGATAATGCATTAAATCAAATCACGACTGACCATTCGATTGTTCAGCATCTAATTGAGCTTGGACAGATATCGAAAGAGGAAGCAAATACGCATCCCAGAAAGAATATAATAACCCGCGCACTTGGCGTTGATGAGTCAATTGATGTTGAATATACATTTCTTGATATTCCCGATAAGTCAATTCTATTGCTTTGTACAGATGGTGTAAGCAATATGATTACTGATAAAGAACTTGAACAAATTATTCAAAATAACACTTTTGATGATTTGGTTGATATAATCATTGAAACCGCACTTAATAACGGCGGTGTAGACAACGCAACAATCATTGTTGCTGAGCAATAAATCGTAAAAGGAGATATTGTTATAATGGATAAATTTATCGGAAAACGGCTTGACGGTAGATATGAGATCAGTGAACTTATCGGCGTTGGCGGTATGGCAGTTGTGTATAAGGCATATGATAATGTTGATGATAGGATCGTAGCTATCAAGATCCTAAAGGACGAATTTTTAGCTAATGATGAGTTTAGAAAACGCTTTAAGAATGAGTCTAAGGCGATTGCTGTGCTTTCGCACCCTAATATTGTCAAGGTTTATGATGTTAGCTTCGGTGATGTTATACAGTATATCGTTATGGAATACATTAACGGCATCACGCTGAAGAAGTATATAGAAAAGCAGGGCATTGTTGATTGGAAAGAAGCTATCCATTTCTGTGAACAGATATTAAAGGCATTAAGGCATGCTCATGAAAAAGGCATAATCCATCGTGATATCAAGCCACAGAATATTATGTTGCTGCCGGACGGTACTATTAAGGTTACTGATTTTGGTATTGCCAGATTTTCTCGTAGCGAGCAGAAGACCATTACAGATAAAGCAATAGGATCGGTTCATTATATAAGTCCTGAGCAGGCAAGAGGTGATTTCACCGATGGAAAAGCAGACATATATTCTGTTGGCGTATTGCTTTATGAAATGATTACTGGTAAGGTACCTTTTCAGGCAGAAAGCGCTGTTTCTGTTGCAATTATGCAGCTTCAAAATGATCCGGTGAGCCCTTGTGAGATAAACAGTCTTATTCCTAAAGGGCTTGAGCAAATTACTATCAAGGCTATGCAGAAGGAGCCGTCAAACAGATATCTTACCGCTGATGATATGCTTACTGAGCTTCAGACTGTTGCAGTTGATCCCACAGTAGTATTCAATCATGAATTTGTTGTTGATACTCAACCTACAAAGCACATTGATATTAAAAAAGAAAAAGTAAGTGATTACGCAGAAGAGGAAAAGGAAAGATCTATGTTTATTCCTATCCTTTCGGGCGTTGCAGCGGTATTTGTGATTGGTATCATTGTTGCTTTAGTATTTATTATGCGTTCATTTAATACAGGCGAGGCTTTTGATTGTCCTAATCTTGTAGGTGAAGTATATAACGAGATCAAGGATGACTACAATCTTAAAGTTGATGATGATAGCTATAATTACAATAGTGAATATGAAAACGGTGTAATTTATAAGCAAGATCCGGAGCCCGGCAAAAAGATCAAAGAAAAAAGCGAGATATATGTTTATATCAGTCTTGGTGCAAAGCAGATAACTCTTGAAAATTATAAGGGCTTTGAATTTTCTTTAGTTGAGGAAGAGTTAGCTAAATATGATATTTCTGTAAAGAAAGTGGAAATTGAAAGCGATGAGATTGCAAAAGGACTTGTAATTGAAACTATACCTCCCGCAAATACACTTGTTTCTTCAGGCGATGAGATTACTGTATATGTTAGTGCAGGCGAAGAAGTTATAAATGTAAAAGTAC
>JAXJVX010000219.1:0-8360 GCA_036308305.1 Acutalibacteraceae bacterium
CCGTAAACACTCATCACCTGATTTTGATTTATGTCAACTGAAAATCTGCGTTTATAATACTCACACACCGCTTGTGTGAGTTCAGGCAGATCGTGAAGCGAATACTTCCAATTTTTCGGATCGTCTGCCGCTGTTTTGAGCGCTTCAATGATATGCTTCGGCGGCTCAAAATCAGGTGTCCCGATAGATAAATTATATATAGTTTTGCCTTCATTGATGAGTCGTTCTTTTAACTGATCCAATGCGGCAAATATTTCATCACCGAATTTATTAAGTCTACTTGAAAATTGCATTGTACTTCCTTACCTTCTGTCTATATAGCTTTGCAAAATAATAACCGCAGCCACCGCATCAACTACCGCCTTGCGTTTTTTTCCGCGAACATTGGTAACATTCAGCGCATTGTGAGCTGTCACGGTAGTCTGCCGCTCGTCCTGCATCACCACGGGGATGCCTGTTTTTTCTCCGATTAGCCCACCGATACGGCTACACTCATTTGCTCGTTCACCTGATGTGCCATCCATATTTTTAGGCAAGCCGACAACGATCTTTTCAGCACGCAGTTCCTTCGCCTTTTCGCAAATTGCATCTATCAGCTTTGGCTCATAGCTCTCATTAATAACACAAACCGGACTTGCAAGTATCTCCATACTGTCACAGACCGCAATACCGGTGCGAGCAAGTCCAAGATCTACCGCCATAATTATCACTGTACAATACCTCCGGTAGTGACCTCGGCACTTTTGCCAAAATCGGGATATATCTCGGTATCAGTAAGAACCGTTGCAGCAAGGCAACCGTCACTCAAAATAAAGTCAAGACGGTAAGTACCGAAATTATAGTTCAACCGTTCAATATCCGCCGCTGCACCGAGAAGAAAGAAAAGATCGTCCTCATGCGGAATATCCGTTTTATCCGGCTCTCCAAGCGATGTGATTATATCCTCTTTATAGCAATTACCTGCCGAAAATCCGTATGCTTCACCTAAAGTAACGATGATACCAAATCCAGCTGACGGATCCTCCATAGGATAATAAAGCCTTAAATGGTCATAATCCACACGAACAAATCTTGCACCGTAGCCGATATCAAAGAAATGTGTATCCTTTTCACTTGTTGTTCCCTCTGCATAATCTATCTCACCATCATCAAAATATGAAGGCTTATTGTCGGCAATAAACTGCTCGCCGTCATCATGCAGACGGATATCAACACCCTTTATCTCTCCGTTTTTAACATAGCTCTCAACCTCTTGGCGGCTTGTTATTGCCGCTCTGGTTGAGGTCTGCTCGACTTGGGTTTTATCATTACCTGAGCAAGCACAGCACATTATACATATCAAAATGCACAGCAATGCACAAATTATTCTTTTCATAATGCTCTCCTTACTTATTCTTCAGTCCTGTGTATTCCTTGATAAGCGTATCACGCTCATTCCAAAGCTCCTGAGAAAGATCCACATAGTAAGTATGCGGATTTTCGAAACGCTGAACCTCGTCCCAGATAGTTTCCACCTGCTCCTGACAGTTTCTGCGTATCTCATCTGTGGTGGGAGTCTTATAAACCAACTCACCCTTTACAAATATCGGCACGGTCAACTGACGGGCAATATATTCCTCCACTGTCTTGCGTTTCCAGATATGATCGGGATCAAACAGCTCATACGGCTTTGTATCATCTATCTTTTCATCAAACAAAGTCAGCACATCTGCGATAGCCTTGCCGGTGTTACGGTCAAAAAGACGCCACGGACGCTTAAAGCAAGGAGTCGTTATCTTACCGACATTATCGCTGAACTTAATCTTCGGCTTCATAGATCCGTTTTCTTCAAGCGCACAAAGCTTATACACTCCACCGAAAACAGGATCGCTTGCTGCGGTGATAAGACGCTCTCCCACACCGAATATATCAACTTTTGCACCTTCGATAATAAGGTCACGGATAATATATTCATCAAGTGAGTTGGATGCAACGATCTTACAATCAGGATATCCTGCGTCATCAAGCATGCGGCGTGCATGCTTTGAAAGATAAGTAATATCTCCACTGTCTATCCTTATAGATTTTGGACGACAGCCAAGCGGTGCGAGTACATCATTAAAGCAACGAATAGCATTCGGCACACCGCTTTTTAGCGTATTATAGGTATCGACAAGCAGCGAACAAGAATTGGGGTTTTGCTTTGCATATGCACAAAAAGCATCATATTCTGTTTCAAATGACTGCACCCAAGCATGTGCGATTGTTCCTCCGGCAGGTACTCCGAAAAGCTCATCCGCCAGCGTGCAAGAGCTGCTTTCGCATCCGCCAATATACGCAGCACGAGCGCCGTAAAGCGCAGCATCAGTACCGTGAGCACGGCGTGCGCCCATATCCATGACCGCTCTGTCCTGTGCAGCACGGGCAATGCGATTTGCCTTTGTGGCTATAAGCGATTGGTGATTTATAATTGCAAGCAACACCGTTTCAAGCAACACAGCCTGAATGACAGGTCCGCGTACGGTTACAAGCGGCTCTTTCGGGAACACCGGAGTTCCTTCAGGGATTGCCCATATATCACATTCGAACTTAAAAGAAGCAAGATATTTCAAAAATCCCTCCGAAAAACAGCCTTTGCCTTTAAGAAACTCAAGATCCTCTTTATCAAATTTTAAATTCTTCAAAAAACCGATTGCAGCCTCAAGTCCTGCACATATCGCAAATCCGCCGTTATCCGGCACTCTGCGAAAAAACAGATCAAAGCAAGCAGTCTTATCGCCCATTCCGGCTTCATAAAATCCGTTTGCCATTGTAAACTCATAAAAATCCGTCAACATTGAAAGTTTATCTTTGATAATACTCATTTCTAAATATACCTTTCGCTCATTATAATTACATTTTAACATATTTGAATAAAAATACAAGTATCGAGCATAAATTTATTGGACGAAATTTATCTGCTTTTTGGTATAAAAGCACTTGATTTGTACGATTTTTGTGTTATAATATATACGATTATATAGTAATAATTTGAATTAAATATATGCTAGTCTGTTTTTACAGCAATGAAAGGATAGGTTAATATGTCTGTTAATGCAATAGGAATTCTCACCAGCGGTGGCGACGCTCCCGGTATGAACGCTGCAGTTCGTGCTGTTGTCCGTGCTGCTCTCGCAAAAGGTATAAAGGTTTTCGGTGTCTACCGTGGTTATAACGGTCTTATAAATGACGAGATTTTTGAAATGAATGCCCGTACTGTTTCCGATATTATTCACCGCGGCGGTACTATTTTATTCACAGCACGCAGCCCCGAATTCAAAACTGAGCAAGGTATGAGTAAGGCTATTGCAAACTGCAAAAAGCACGGTATCGAGGGCATCGTTGTAATCGGCGGCGACGGATCATACAGAGGTGCACGCGATCTTTCAGAGCGAGGAATTCCTTGCGTAGGTCTCCCCGGCACTATAGATAATGACATCTCATGTACAGATTATACTATTGGTTTTGATACCGCTATGAACACAGCGCTCGAAATGATCGACCGTCTGCGTGATACATCACAGTCTCACGAGCGTTGCTCTGTTTGTGAGGTCATGGGTCGTAATGCCGGAGATATCGCTTTGCAGGTAGGTATTGCATGCGGTGCTACATTCATAGTTGTTCCCGAAGTTGAGTTTGACTATGACAGAATGATAAACAAGATCAAACAGGGTCAGGCTGACGGCAAAAAGCACTTCATAATTGTTGTGGCTGAAGGTGTTGGCGGTGTAAATGAGCTTGCAAGGAGAATTCAGGAGGATACGGGTATCGAGTCAAGAGCTACTATCCTCGGTCATGTTCAGCGTGGCGGTAATGCAACCCTGCGTGACAGAGTACTTGCATCAACTATGGGTCATCATGCTGTTGAGCTTCTGTCAAAAGGCATTGGAAATCGTGTTGTAGCAAACGTTGATAATAAGATTACAGATTTTGATATATTCGAAGCATTGCAGATGGAGAGAAAGTTTGATCTTGAGCTTTATCGTATCAGCTGCGAATTGGGTATGTAATTATTATGAGTATATACGGTGAAACAAAAAAGGCGGTAGAGGAACTTTACTCTACCGCTTCGCTTAAAAAAGGCGATATCTTAGTTGTCGGCTGCTCATCAAGTGAAGTCATTGGAAGCAAGATAGGCACAAATTCAAGCAAGGAAACGGCTGATGAGATATTCAAAGCTGTTTACGATGCGCTGCTTGATACCGGTGTATATATAGCAGCACAGTGCTGCGAACATCTTAACCGTGCTATCATTCTCCCCCGTGCGGCGGCCGAAAAGTACGGATACGAATTAGTCAACGTTGTTCCGCAACCAAAAGCCGGCGGTTCATTTGCAACAGCAGCTTATGAAAACCTTGAAGATCCTGTTGCAGTTGAGGAAATAAAAGCTCAAGCTGGTCTTGATATCGGCTCAACGCTTATCGGAATGCATATCAAGCGTGTTGCAGTTCCGGTAAGGCTCGAAGTCAAAAAGATTGGTGATGCCAACGTAACAGCGGCAAGAAGCCGTGCAAAATTCATCGGTGGCGAGCGAGCACATTATAATGAAAATCTAATGTAAAAAAACTTGATACCTATGGGGCGTACCCTAGAGGACAGTAAAAATTTTTATGCAGATTTTAATGTTTTCTAAAAAACGAATTGTACCCGTGATTTTTCAAAATCACGGGTATTTTCAACCATCTCTTTTGTAACCGGTCAAATTGTGATATAATACTATTCGAAAAATAAAAACTTGGTTGTGAGGTGATAAATTGAGTCCAGCAACATACATACCGATAATAGTACTGTGGATTATCATATTTATTATGTTCAGCAATAGACGGAAAGCAGTAATTATAAGAAAAATTATTGAAAAAAGAAAAATAGGAGGCAATGCCGAAATGAAAGAACTTGCAGAAAGATTTATTGAAAAAGAATGTATAATTTACTCGTTTGATAGCAGCCATCAATATGAAGGTATTATCAAGGAGGTTACAGACGGAGCAATTCTCGTTGAGAAGGATGGAAAGCTTGAAGTTATCAACCTTGACTTTGTTATCCGTATTAGAGAATATCCGAAAAATAAAAAAGGAAAGAAAAAATCTGTAGTGGTGGACTGACAAATTCCAATCTATCGAACAGATTATAATTTCTTATAAAGGGTTTTAGGTTCTCCTAACAAGCGGAAAATGTGATGTACATTTTCCTGCTTGTCAGAGTATAAGACAAGATTAAACGGATGTGTAGAATTTCTGCACATCCGTTTTACTATCTCAAAAAATAATCGTTTGAATAGTGATATTGTCAGACAGATCTCACAGTGATATTTTGCCTAACGGTATCAAGTTTTTTACTTTAAGAATAAATTTCCGCCGTGAGCGTCGATCGCAGCAATAAGCGGAAAGTCTCGGAATGTAAGTCGCTTTATAGATTCACAGCCGAGATCCTCAAATGCAATTACCTCGCATTCGGTTATACATTGTGATGCAAGCGCACCTGCTCCACCGATAGCACAGAAATATACTGCTTTATTGCGAATGATAGCATCGCAAACATCGGCGTTTCTTTCACCCTTGCCCACCATTGCAACCAGTCCCTCATCAAGTAGCTTCGGTGCATATGGATCCATTCTGGATGATGTAGTCGGTCCGCAAGAACCGATACTAAGATGTGCAGGCGTAGGTGTAGGTCCTGCATAATATATAACTGCTCCGTTAATATCAAAAGGAAGCTTTTCCCCCTTATTCATTAACTCAAAAATACGTTTATGCGCCGCATCACGAGCGGTATATACCGTGCCCGAAAGCAACACCCTGTCCCCTGCGTGAATCTTTTCTGCTGCAGATTTTAAATCTGTTGTATCAAGCTCAAATTCCAAAACAACTACCTCTAAAACTCAAAATCATCAAATGAAAACTCGTCCTCTGTACCTGAATTCATTTCATCGGGCACACCAACACTTGCAAGTTTTTTAAGTCCGTCAACAGCCGAAACAAGTGATGCCATATCTGAAAGCATCTGCGCCGGATTTGAAGCATTGCGGCTATATGAAGGCAATGCTAAAACTGCATTACGCAGTTGATCATATGCCGCTTTTACAGATGATGAATCATTTTCTTCAAGTTGTTGCTGCAAACGGGTATTTTCCGCTTTTATCTCTTTTGCAGTCATCAGCAATTCTTTGGCTTTTATATGCGATTGCCTTGCAGTTTCAAGCTTTTCTTCACATTCAACAAGCCGTTGCTGCAGTTCTTCATACTGCTCTTTTGTATAACTACTTTCGTTTTTTATCTTTTCTTCTTCAAGCGCCTTTTCCGTTTCTCTTAATTTTGCGCCGAGGTCATTTGCAGCACAAGCAAGCTCCGTTACTTTGACTTTATAATCTTCTATCTCATCTGTAGTGCGTTTTTTTACACTGTTTACATAACTGAAAACGTCTTTTTTATTAAAGCCACCAAACATTTTAGTGCGAAATAAACCGTTGCTTTCCATACAAATTACCTCCTTTAACTGTTAATATCGAAATCTTCAGGGCTGAATTTGTCAATAGGTTTTGGAAGTTTCGGTACTCGCTTTATAGGATCATACTGAAAGCGACGGCAACTGTACCGTTCTTCAATAATGCCCTTGTGTTTGCAAAAAATAACCGATCCATCTTCAGAATATGTACCTATTTTGCAATATGAACAATCGGGGTCTATATTTTTACCGTACAGTTTATCTGCCACATTTTTCACTTCCTAAACTTAATTTAAAATAAGTATATCATATCCTCTTAAAAAAATCTACTGTTCTTTTTCTGTTTTTTAATGAACAAAGCAAAACAATGCAGAATATAAGCAATACACCCGAAAATATATAGCTATGAGAAGTAGCAGTTGCAACCGTTGCAGTATGCGATGAAAACACCGCCTTATAGCTTGGAAATATGCGTATAAGCAACGAGCATACCGCATATGATACGGCAGCGCAAGCAAGTCTTGCTTTTATAATTGAAGAAAACGATGTCCCAACCGACTTCTGTACTCCTTTTATCTGACATATCACCGATATTCCGCCGAATCCCAGTGCGGCGGCAATAAGCGGTAAGGATGGATATCCATCGCAAAGCGCCGCCATTCCGGAGGACACCTCAAGTATAGGTGCAAGTGCAAGATACACCGTATCTTGAAAAGCAGTTTTTATGATATTCATGAGCCCTGAAAACAGTACTGTGTATGCGCAAACCAAAAGCATTGACCTTGATGATGAATATACTGAATTTACTACAGCTTCATCAAGCTGCTGATATTTAATTGCACCGCATACGGTATTATTCTTCGCTCTGCATGGAATAATCATCGCTGTCAGTATAACAGAAATAATGTGACTCAGCAGCAGTATCCATCCTGCATATGAGCTGCCAAGCATTCCACCGACGCAAAGAAGAATATACGCAGGGCCTGAACCGCAAGCACACATTACAAGCCAACGTGCGCTCATACGCTCTATCCGTCCGGATACATATAGTTGCTCTGCAAGCAATGCTCCGGTCGGATAGCCTCCAATAAGACTCATACATACAACGGAAATACACACCGGCGGTATTTTTGAGGATTTAAAAACAATGCCTATTGCCTTTTCCAGCGGTGACAAAGAACCCGATGCCACAAGCAATGAGCAGATACACATTGGTGCAAAAAGTGACGGCACTAGATTATTCAGACACAAATCAATGCCGCATTTTATTCCCTCTTTTAGGCTGTCCGACCATATAAACACCGATATAAGCAGTAAAATCAGCACTGCAACGGTTATATATTTTGCTATTGTTTTCACACGGATACACTATCCTTTCATATTCAAGAGCTCATTTAAGTATAATTAATTAAAAACACATTTTTGGAGGCATACAGATGAAAGAGTCTACACGACGGGGATTTGAGAAGATAGGCAGTGCTCTCGGTATGCCTGCCGGTCTTTTTTGCGGAGCGCATATTGAGCTTCACGGCAGCCGTGAAGCAGTCATAGACGGCAGATGTGCAGTAATGCAATACACTTCACAATTTATAAAGATAAACACCGGCGACGGAATCGTGCTGATAAACGGTGCAAGGCTGTGTATCGACCGTATGTGTGCAGACGGTATTACCGTATCCGGCTGTATCAAAAGTGTAGAGTTTGAGTAGGTGCTATATTTATGTTTATGCTGTATCTATTGCGGTTAATAACAGGATATGTGAAATTTCGTGCCGCCGGAAGATTTCCTGAACGTTTTATGAATTTATGTGCCACAAACGGATTAGTGATATGGGATCCTGAAATGCAAGATGGCGTGCTTTACGGATATATGAGTCTTTCCGACTATAAAAAAATACGGA
>JAXJVX010000220.1:0-2027 GCA_036308305.1 Acutalibacteraceae bacterium
ATCGTGAATAGCGTCAAGATCCTGAGCTTTAGCACGCTTAGCAAGGTCAAACTTACCTTCGCAAGCACCTGTTTCAGCGTCAACACGAAGCTGGAGATTCTTTTCTGTGCTGTCTGTGATAACTTCACCTAAAAGTTCTGCAAACTTAGCAGCGTGTTCAGCTTCCTCAAAAGCATACTTTGTGAAGGCGGCTGAGATTTCAGGATAACCTTCTCTGTCAGCAACTCTTGCCATTGCAAGATACATACCAACTTCACTGCATTCGCCTTCAAAGTTAGCTCTTAAATCCATAAGGATATCTTCGCTTACACCCTTAGCTACGCCAACTTCGTGAACTGTAGCAAAAGAAGTTTCTTCGTCCATCTTTTTGAACTTCTCAGCAGGCTGCTTGCAAACAGGACAAGCCTCCGGAGCTGTAGGACCTTCGTGAACATAACCGCATACTGTACAATACCATTTCATATTTATTTCTCCTTTTAAATAGAATATTAATGTATTTCTTTCTTCGAGCACTCAGGGCACGATCCGTAACAGATAATATAACTGCTCTGAACAGTGAATCCCATTCGGGTCAACCCTGATGTGAAGTCTGAATCCGATGTTTGTGAGCCTACATCAAAAACTTTACCGCAATCGTTGCAGACAAAGTGTGGATGAGGCTTAGTGTTGCCGTCGATTCGTTCCTCGCCGTTGACATTACAGATAACCTGAACTGTACCTTCTTTTTTAAAAAGAGCTATGTTTCTGTAAACTGTCCCCAAGCTGAGATCGGGAATATCAGGCTTTAGTTTTTCATAAACCCAACGTGCACTCGGATGAGAATCCGTACTGCATACAGCGTTATAAATAGCGTTGCGTTTTGAACTGAAATTATGTTTAGCCATAATCTTACCTCAAAAGTGTGTTTGTGAAATTCTGATAATAAAGTTAAAAAATATTGCTGATAAGTAGTGGTGTTTAACTCAAAATCAGTAAACATTCTTAACTTTGACTATATCTTAGCATATGATTTTTAATTTATAATTACTTTAAAGAATTATAATGAAATTTTTTAAAAAAATTTTGAGGTGAGATTATGCTCATACAAAACAAAGTACAATCATTCATCGCAATAGCACTTATATTTAGCTTGATAATGGTGTTTGCACTCACGAATCAAAGCGTTGCAGTTGAAACGATTTCCGAATCCAATGATGAAGTTTATCTTCCTATAATAATGTATCATTCATTGCTCAAAGACAAAAATCTTCAGAATGATTATACGATTTCACCTGACCTGTTTGAAGCCGATTTAAAATACATTACCGAAAACGGATACACAACTATAACGGTAAGCGACCTTATAGCATATGTATACGAGGACAAAGACCTGCCCGACAATTGCATTATGATAACTTTTGACGACGGATACTACAATAACTATTATTATGCATATCCCTTGCTTGAAAAGTACAAATGCAGAGCAGTAATTTCGCCTATCGTGTCAATGACCGAAAAATTTACAGAAACCGAGGATGTGTCAGTATCATACGGATACATAACTACAGACGATATAAATGAGATGATAGACTCTGGCTATGTAGAAATACAAAATCATTCCTATGATATGCATACTATCACTCCACGAAGAGGTGTCGAACAGAAGCGCGGAGAAACATTAGATGAATATAAAAAAATTATATCTGAGGACATAACAAAAGCGCAGACATATATAAAAGAAAATACCGGAACAACACCGCAGTGTTTTGTATATCCGTTCGGAGCAGAAAGCGAAAGCACATTGCAGATAATAAAGGACCTTGGATTTTTATGCACACTTACCTGTACTGAAAAGGCGAATACAATAACCAAAGACCCGGATAGCCTTTATGAACTGGGAAGATTTCGCCGTGACCGAAACGAGAGTATGGCACAGCTTCTCAGCAGGATATAATTTTCACAGACAAACAATCCCTGAATACTATAGATAATGAGTTATTAACCAAAACCTAGAAATACAGAAAGGTGATTGAATGCCCAAATTATAC
>JAXJVX010000221.1:0-3126 GCA_036308305.1 Acutalibacteraceae bacterium
GCATATCACCGTACTTTGCAACATCAGCAAAAAGCGTTGCACCGTAAAGCTCTGAAAGTCTGCGGTTGAGTTCAGTAAATCCCGGGTAATCCTTTGATGCACGCATCATGAGTCCCGAAAGCAGCGCATTTGCCTCGCAGTTTTCACGCTTATTCGGCACATACATATTGATGCTGATGCGTGATGTTTTAAATCTTGTTTCGTTTATATACATCCCTTCAACGCCGTTTGCGATACAAGGTGTAAAAACAGCTTTCATTCTTCGACCTCCAAAAAGTCATTAATAGATTGATTATACCATATATATAGTAATATTTCTACACTAAAATGTTAAAATTATATGCTGCGATAATAATTATATCCGTCTGTGATCAGATAATCCTCCTTATTGAGCACTGCTGATATGAAATCCTCAACTGAAGACAGCCTGCGTTTAAAACACATACCGCCGCCTATAAGGTTAGTATCGTGCTGGTCAGAACCGGCGGTTACTGGAAACGAATGCTCCCTTGCATATGAAAAAGCCTTGTCGTTTGCTTCAGGTTGCTCATTGCGTACAGGATTTGAATGAACTGCATTGACCGCCTCTACCCCGTCGACACATTCGGGGAAAAGCCGCACTTCTTTTATATAGTTACGCATACGGAAAGGGTGAGCGTGTATCATCATACCGCCTGCTGCTTTGACAAGCTCGTACTGCTCCTTCACGGTGCAGTCTTTAAGCTCAGGATGTAGTTTCATCCATTCCTTTGTAGTGCCATACACCAAAAACTCCGTTGCCGAAAATCCGGATTCCCAACCGGAAAACACCTGAAGACCCAATTTTTCACCCTCACGCTTTGCATCCTCATACCCGGAATAAAACTCATCTACCCAGTCGCTCCACGCAAGACTGCGGTCAGGCTGTGTGTTGCCGCCGTAATGATGATCGGTCACAATTATACCGGTATAGCCTGCCGAAAAATATGCTCTTGCCATCTCCGCTCCGGTATTATGTCCGCAGGCGCTTCCTTGTGAAGTATGCATATGCGTTTCATATTTATAAGGATAATCATTTATATTAATCTCACTCATTTTCTATCCTCCAGATATACTTTTCTAAATCTATTCTGCCATCCTGTAAAAACTCAATACCCTCTGCCTCAAGCAAGGTGCGCTGAACATCCTCACCGCCGAATGCAAAAGCCTTTGAAGTCTCACCAAAACGGTTCACAACACGAAAACACGGTATATTTTCCGGATCGGGATTGACGTGCAAAGCATATCCCACTATCTGCGAAAGATGCGGATTACCGCAAAGCATCGCTATCTGTCCATAGGTTGCAACACGACCATACGGTATCTTTTTCACGACCTCATATATACGCTCAAATGTATTCATACTATCATCCATTCAATTAAAAATATTGCCGCTGCTATTAAAAAACCTACAACAACATCCTTTACATAGTGCATACCGCAAAGAACACGCAAAACGGCTATCATCACCGCCACTGTTATCAGTACATAAAAGCAAGCGGGATGAATAAAATATGTGCTGAACGCTACTGCAAAAGCCGAAAATGTATGTCTTGACGGAAATGACTTACCGCTTTTAGGGTTGCTTTTAAGCGGTGTAATATTCATTTTCTCATAAGGGCGCGGTTTATTCACAACCGATCTTGCCACACTCACGGCAAAAAATGATGCCCCAGTAGGAATTATCATAATCATTAAACCTTTGATATCCTTAAAAACGACCAGAAAGCCTATTATAACAAAATAAGATATATAAACTAAAAAAGTCAGCACATTACAAAGCAAAGGCAATACCTTACTTGCAGTACTGCTCATTGTAATACGCTGATTAAGCTTTAAATAAAATTCATCCTTCATAACTTTTCACTCTGGCCGTTTATTTATAACAGTATAGCATATTTAAATCCTGTAATCAAGCGTTACAACCACAAAAGATAACAATAAAACAACCGTTGTTGGAATAAAGTATTAAAACAAAACACCACTAATTCATACTAATGAATTAATGGTGTGATATTCATATCAAGTTAAATCCGATCAGTGCCAGTCTGTCTTCAATTATATCAAAAAGATGTATCGGCTCTGCCTGACCTTCGTTCAGATCATCAACAAGCTGTTCTACAAGCCGCCTTTCACAGCTCACATCGTCCACCGTGATATTTTCACCTTCAAGCTCAATTCCATATGTAGTATAGTTGCCTATATCCTTATGCTCCAGCTGTTGCTCTACGCATAAATAATTATGATTCATTGTTAATCTACTCCTTTGATTTATTAATTTCTCACTGCAATAACCATAACATTATATACAACAAATCAAAATCCAAAAAGCAGACAAATTTTTTAAAAAGTTTGTAAATTATCACAGTTATTACAATATCATCTTAATAATTCAAAAACAGACCCGAAAAAGTGCGTTGTTCTTATCGGAGAAAATAGAATTCTTTTAAATTCAGCTAAGAACCAGCATCGCATTTGTAAGTACAAATGCACTTGGGCAGTAGCCCAAACCCACAGAGCAACAGAAAAGAGAAGATTCGTATCATAACGAGTCTTCTCTTTCTTTTTGTCTGATAAGTGATATGCTGACTAAAGTCAGCGTGATATTTTCGCTTTGCGAAAGTGATATGAAACCTATCGGTTTCGTGATATTCTATTCGCCATAAACTGTCCGCAGGACAATATCACTATGCGTAGCATAATATCACTGCGAAGCAATATAACTCGCCGTCAGGCGAATAGAGTTGCGTGATACTCCGCTTGGAGTATCACGCTAAATCGGGTCTGTTTTTGCATGTCATATATAATGTTCAACTAAATGGAGTGGTATGATCTATTTATAATTCTGCCGTAGTATCAACTATATCAGACGGAGATTCAACAGGAACAAGCTCTACAAGTCCAATAAGTGCTTTGCGGAGCATCAAAACATCCTTGCCATTGATATTACCATCGTTATTTACATCAGCATTCTGCGTATTTATTGAGAATGAATCAACAATACCTACAATGTATTTGCGAAGAGTAAGAACATCCTTACCGTTTACAGCCATATCAGAATTTACATCACCGATCATGGTGCTTTCATCATTGATGATCTTATAATCC
>JAXJVX010000222.1:0-2488 GCA_036308305.1 Acutalibacteraceae bacterium
CCCTCTGCATTGATCGGATAGCCGTATTCATCACGCTTGATGTCAAGACCTTCGTAGTACGGGCCGTCAGCAGTGTAGGTTGTTTCGGTTGCTTCGTCAGCCATAGGATCGTTGTGAGCATAAAGTACATTTCTCTCTTCTGCTGTTTCCCATGACCAAGCTTCGTGATCAAACTCAACAACCTCGCCCTTTTCAGGAAGCTCCTCACCGTAAACATATATAGGTGAGAACTCGATCTCAAAGTCACCGATACCTGATTCGCCGAGTGAGTTAGCCGGGTTAGCATAGTTCATTGCACCGATAAGCACTGTGTCAACTTTAAACCAGTCAAACTCAAGGAATACGGTAGCATCCATCTTATGTACAGCTGTACCGATACCCTGCCATTTCATAAACGACAGTTCGCCCTTGTAAACCTCATCGGGCTCATCATTATAGCCATATGTGTAATAAATGTTGCAGCGGACAGCGGCAGCATTTTGCTTGTAAAGCTCTACCTCTTCTGTCAGCGGATCATCTGCTGTGGTTGCATGGCAGTCGATAACATTTACCTGCATTGCAAGGACGCCTTCATGGTCATCATCATTAGCCATCTCAATAGCTTCCTCGGCAGCAGCGACGATATTATTATCATATGCCACTCTGTAGCTTACCTGCTTCTGTTTGCAGTAGCTTTCTTCTTTCATTGTAACATAACCACCAGATGTGTTGATTACGTCTTCAGGCCACTCACCATTTGCATACCAACGTGTGAGAGTCGTCATTTTAATAGTCGGTGCTTCTTCATCAGCCGATACGCTCACAGATACAGCGCAAACGCCAAAGATCATGATTACAGAAAGTATCAAGCTGATAATTCTCTTTGTTGATTTCATTATTAACTTTCCTCCATATAATAGTTTTGCTTCTATAGCAAAATTATTATACCATATTAAAAACCCCGTTTTCAATTGAAAACGGGGCTGTTATTAAAGTTCGTATAAAATGTAAATCATTGACTTTGCCGATTATACAGTTTATCTAAAAAATGAGCTTAAACTGTGTGAATTCGCAAAAAAATAACTTTGCAATTTTCTGCCGAATGATCTATTCTGCGTTATATACCTCCGGACGCAATATGCCCACATACGGGAGATTTCGGTATTCTTCATCATAATCAAGCCCGTAGCCTACAATGAATTCATCAGGAATAACATATCCTTCATAGTCAACAGATATATCTATTTTTCTGCGGTCAGGCTTGTTGAACAACGCACAAAGCTTAAGGCTTTCGGGATTTTTATGGCGAATAACATTCATTGTGTGATACAGCGTGTTGCCGGTATCAAGAATATCCTCAACAACTACAACATCGTAGCCGGTGAGATCCTGCTTTTTAAGGTCAAGCCCTATTTTGATAGTACCTGAAGTGGTTGTACCGGAGCCGTAGCTTGATGCCTGCATAAAATCTATCTCACATGGCATATTTATCTCACGAAGAAGATCTGCAAAAAAGCAGACAGAGCCTTTTAATATACAAACCATCAAAAGCTTATTGCTTGAATTTTTGTGATCATCAGTGATCTGCTTGCCGATTCTTTCGGTAGCCTCTTTCAACTGCTCGGCGGTATAGAAAATCTCTTTTATCTCTTTTTCAGCAAAGCTCCTACACATATAATATGTCCCATCCTTTTAACATCCGATAATATATAAATAAGTTATCATATTTCACCGCCAAAAATATTAACAAATTGTAAACAAAACTGTTGTTTTTGTGACTTTGTGCATAAAGAGGCAGCTTTGCGGTCACAATTAACATAAAGATTGACAAAAAAATAACTTTTTAACAAAAAGTACTTGAATTTAAGGGCAAGATGTTATATATTAATATATGTAATTTTTTTAACAAAAGGAGATAACTATTATGTCAGTTAAAGTTGCAATCAACGGCTTCGGTCGTATCGGCCGTTTGGCATTCCGCCAGATGTTCGGCGCTGAAGGCTACGAGGTAGTTGCTATCAACGACCTTACAGATCCCAAAATGCTCGCTAACCTCCTCAAGTACGATACAGCACAGGGCGGTTACTGCGGTAAGATCGGTCAGGAGCTTCACACAGTTGAGGCAGGAGAAGATTCTATCACAGTAGACGGCAAAAAGATCACTATCTACGCAAAACCCAACGCAGCTGAGCTTCCCTGGGGCGAACTCGGTGTTGACGTTGTTCTCGAGTGCACAGGTTTCTACTGCTCAAAGGCAAAGAGCCAGGCTCACATCGATGCAGGTGCTAAGAAGGTTGTAATTTCTGCTCCGGCAGGCAACGATCTTAAGACTATCGTTTTCTCAGTAAACGAGGGCACTCTTACAGCAGATGCTACAATCATTTCTGCTGCTTCTTGCACACCAAACTGCCTCGCTCCGATGGCAGACGCTCTTAATAAATATGCTCCCATCCAGAGCGGTATCATGTCAACCATCCACGCTTACACAGGCGATCAGATGATTCTTGAC
>JAXJVX010000223.1:0-1818 GCA_036308305.1 Acutalibacteraceae bacterium
CTTCTTAACAGCTTTACCTTCAGAAACATTTACTGAAAGAATTGTGCCGGGCATCGGACTTTGAACCTTTTCGCCGCCTGCGGGAGCAGCGGCAGCAGGAGCCGGAGCCGGAGCAGCAGCGGGTGCCGGTGCTGCAGCAGGAGCAGCCTTTACTGCAGAAGCGTCGATTTCTTCAACTGCGATTTCATATGCAGTTCCGTTTACGATAACTTTATAGTTTTTCATGATTTTTCACCTTTCTTTAGTTGGTTAATTTTACACTCTTTTGATTGATACGATACGGATAGCAGAAACATCCTTACCCATCTGTTCAGCGATTGCTGCTGAAACAGCTGCGACAAATTCTTGCCTGTTAGCCGGTAAGTCGTTCGCAGCAGAGGTAGGAGCGGCAACAGGTGCTGCAACAGCAGCAGGAGCGGCTTCTTCCTTTTCTCCGAATAACTTCATGACTTTTGAAAGTATTGTGCAAAGCAATACTATACAAACCAATCCCGCAAAAACAATGCCTACACCCAATGCGCAAACGAGCATTATATCGCCGGAACCGAGCACTACAGAACCGTCCATAGTTGCTGAAACATTGATATTCATCTAAGCTTACACCTCCGTTTTTAATATGTAATAAAAAATACACATTTGGCTTTATTATACTAAAATGTAAATGTTTTTTCAAGAGTTTTTTGACAAATAATTATCAAAGATATACTTTTTATCAGTTGTCACAAAAATTAATCGGTATTTATGCTTAATAAGTGAATTTGCACAATACAGAGGATATAAATCCGCTTGACTTTTACAGTTTAGTGTGTTAAAATTTTTGTGTATTAAAGTGATAATACAAAGGAGAATGTATATGGTAGATAAATTAAGGACCGAAAGTACCGATGAACTTTTTCGTGCTATATTAACACTCGAAACAGTTGAGGAGTGCTATGCGCTTTTTGAGGATCTTTGTACTGTCAAGGAAATAATATCTATAAGACAGCGCTTTGAAGTTGCAAAAATGCTGATGGATAAGTGCAGCTATAACGAAATAGTTGAAAAGACCGGCGCAAGCACGGCTACCATCAGCCGTGTTAACCGTTCGCTTGTTTACGGTAATGACGGATATTCACTTGTTTTTGACCGTTTGAAGGAAGCTAAAGATGTATAACAGCTTTGCATATGTGTATGACCGTTTGATGAGTGATATTGATTATGATGCATTATGTGAGAATACGTTATCGCTTTGCAAAAAGTACGGTCATACTCCGTCTTTGGTGTTGGACGCTGCTTGCGGTACCGGAAGCTTTACGAAATGTCTTGCAGACCGTGGTTTTGATGTAACGGGTGTCGATTTATCTGAAGAGATGCTTTCTGTTGCAAGCGAAAGGGTAGACAGCAGCGTGCTGCTGCTTTGTCAGGATCTGTGCGAGCTTGATCTTTACGGTACGGTAGATACTGCGTTTTGTATGCTGGACGGATTCAATCACATCCTTAATAAGCGTGAGCTAAAAAAAGCGATAAGCAAAATTTCATTGTTCACCGAGCCCGGTGGATTGCTTATTTTTGATGTCAATACTATATATAAGCACAGACGGGTGCTTGCAGACAACACCTTCGCCTGTGATTATGACGATATCTATCTAGTGTGGCAGAATGAATGTCATTCAAACACCGTTGATATTTATCTTGATTTCTTCTGCAAAAATGATAACGGCTATAATCGTATGTCCGACAGCTTTTCGGAGCGAGCATATTCCGTTAGTGATATTTCGGAAGTTCTCATGGATGCTGGATATGAGATACTGGAAATATGTGATTTTGATACTATGGGAA
>JAXJVX010000224.1:0-5835 GCA_036308305.1 Acutalibacteraceae bacterium
ATAAGCACAATTTGTTCAGGTGAATAACGTTTTACTGAATCTGCATCTATCAAGACACCATCGGGAACATTCAGATATCCAAGCTCTTTTGCGACAGATACAACATTTATCATTGATCTGCCAGAAACTGCGACCTTGCGTCTGCATTTTACAGCCTCGTCTACAATTTGTTGGATACGGTGAATATTTGATGAGAAAGTAGCAACAATTATTCGGTTACTACCTGCTTGCTTGAATAACTGCTCAAAAGATGCGCCTACTGTGCGTTCGCTTTGCGTATAACCGGGTCTTTCAGCGTTGGTCGAGTCGGATAGAAGTGCAAGCACGCCTTTTTTGCCAAGTTCAGAAAAACGCTGAAGATCGATCATTTTACCGTTGATAGGGGTTGAATCTATCTTGAAGTCACCGGTGTGAATTACTACGCCCGCCGGAGTTGTGATAGCAAATGCCACAGCATCGGGTATAGAGTGATTTACATTCACAAATTCTATCTTAAAGCAACCATCGTTCACTATATCACCAGGTTTCTTTTCGATAAGGTGAACTTTTGAATCAAGATTATGTTCTTTAAGCTTTCCCATAATAAGACCACAAGTAAGTCTGGTCGCATAAATAGGAACATTTATCTCGCGCATCAGATAGGGAATAGCACCGATATGATCTTCATGACCATGAGTGATAAATAAACCTTTGATTTTCTCTTGATTTTTAACTAAATAAGTAAGATCGGGAATTACAATATCTACGCCCGGCATTGTGTCATCGGGGAACGAAAGACCGCAATCAATGATAATAATATCATCATTATATTCGTATGCTGTACAGTTTTTACCTATCTCCTCAAGACCGCCCAAAGGAATGATCTTGAGAGGCGAAACAGGATGTTCATTAATATTGCGTTTTGCCGGTTTTTTATAATAACGCTTTTTTACATTAGTTTTTTTGTGCTTAGGGTTTTCTTTGTTTTGTTGCAAAACGGTACCTCCATTAAAATTTATTATAACTTAAACTAGGGCATGGCATATAACCATCCCATAACATTAGCCGATCGACAAACGGGTCTTGCGGCGAATATTCTGTTTTTATGTTTAAGTAAACACTTGTTTACACAAATTCTGCATACAAAATTATTATACATCTATGCCCAATAAAAGTCAATCAAAATATTACCTTTTAAATTATTATAGACGCAAATTCAGTAATTAATACAATTTGTTATAGACAAATCAATATTTCTGAATTAAAATATAATTGGTGATATAAATGAAGGGTTTATATATTCATATTCCGTTTTGTGCAGTTAAATGCGGATATTGCGATTTTTATTCAATCAAATATAATCCAGAAACAGCAAATCAATACAAAAATGAGCTTGTACGCAGACTTTGCGAAATGGATGATGTATTTGATACTGTTTATTTCGGGGGTGGCACCCCTTCCATGATAGGTGCTGATGCGATATGCGAGATATTATCGCATATTAATTATACGAAGGATGCTGAGATCACCGTTGAATGCAACCCAAGAGCGTATAAACCAGATTTTTTTCAGAAGATTTCAAAGTGTGGTGTAAATCGAGTATCGATAGGACTACAATCTGCAAACGATAGTGAGCTGACTTTTTTAACTCGAAATCAAACTGCCGATGATGTATCGAGGACGATAGAATTATGCAAAAGTTCAGGAATTGATAATATTTCTCTTGATGTTATGCTTGGCATAAAGAAACAGACAGTAGACACATTAAAGCATACATTAGACTATTGTATTTCATCAAATGCAAAGCATATTTCTGCATATATGCTGAGTATTGAAGATAACACGCCCTTTTCCAAATTGGATGTGAATACATTGCCCGATGAGGATAGCGTAAGCGATCTTTATCTGTATTGCTGTGATTATCTCGCAATGCACGGTTACCGACATTATGAAATCTCCAATTTTGCTAAGCCCGGATATGAAGCAAGACATAATACGATTTATTGGACACTTGATGAATACATTGGTCTTGGTGCAGCCGCTCATTCTATGGTCAGCGGAAAGAGATATTATTTTCCACGAGATATTCAGTATTTTTTAAACGGGAATGCACCGATATATGATAGTGAAGCTTGTGGTTTTGAAGAACAAATAATGCTGAAGCTGAGATTGGATTCAGGTATTGATCTATCGTATATTGAAGAGAGTAATGCAATAAATACTGATATTTTCTTTAATAAATGTAAACGATTTGAAAAGATGGGATTAATGAATATAAATGATAAGTCAGTTTCACTTACTGATAAAGGGTTTTTAGTTCAAAACAGTATTATTTTAGATTTATTAGAGGAGGCACTGCTATGAGAATAGGTATAGGATATGATGTACATCGCCTTGTTGAAGGCAGAGATCTGATTTTGGGCGGTGTGAAAATAGAATATGAAAAAGGATTGCTTGGGCATTCCGATGCAGATGTATTGCTTCATGCAGTATCCGATGCCGTGCTTGGGGCATGTGCGCTCGGAGATATCGGACTTCTATTTCCTGATAATGATCCTCAATTTAAAGGTGCGGACAGTTTAAAATTGCTTGGAATCTGTGTTGATAAGGCGATTGAGGCAGGATATAAAATTGGAAATATCGACAGTATTATTGTTGCTCAATCACCGAAGATGCGCCCATATATTGATGAAATGAGAGGAAATATTGCTTTTGCTTGCAAGATCGGGATAGATCAGGTATCAGTAAAGGCCACAACAGAAGAACGATTAGGTTTCACAGGAGATGGCTCCGGAATTTCCGCCAAAGCAATCGTCCTTGTTGAATAAAGTAAATACTGAACAAAAACAGTCTTTGTACATAAAATGTACTGAGGCTGTATTTTTTTGAAAAGGAAGAAATTATGGACAAAGAATTGATATTTATCGGCTCGGTCAACAGAGCTTTAAGAGCAAGAAATATACTATCAAAACAAGGGATCACGGCGAAAGTCGAAAGAGAAAGTGATTTAGTAAACAATAATGGCTGTGGATACAGCATTGTTGTTAATAGTAAAGATTCAGATATAGCGAGAAGAATTCTTGATGAATACAAAATAACGGAAGTAAAGAAATGATTTATTTTGATAACGCTGCAACAACTGCACATAAGCCTCAAAAGGTTATTGCAGCGGTTCAGAATGCAATAAAAAGGTTTAGTGCAAATCCGGGAAGAGGAGGACACAATGCATCATTAAAGGCCGCAGATGCAGTGTTTTCTGTCAGAGAAAAGGCCGCAGAATACTTTAATGCCAATAGTGCCGAAAATGTTGTGTTTACTCAGAACTGTACCTTGGCGTTGAATGTAGCAATGCAAGGCTTATTTCACCCCGGTGACCATATAATAATATCGTCTTTAGAGCATAATGCTGTTTACAGGACTGCTATGTATTTAAGAAAGAAGGGCATTGATTTTTCAGTTGCAGAGGTAAGCCTCGATGAAGATACTACCGTTAATAATTTTGTTTCATTAATCAGATACAATACAAAAGGTATAGTCTGCACACATGCATCAAATGTTTTCGGAATAGTTCTGCCTATAAAAAGACTTGGTAAGGTATGCAGTGTATTTGGATTGAGGTTTATTGTAGATGCGGCACAGACTGCAGGCGTTCTTCCAATAGATATGAAAGAGTGTCATATCGACTGTCTTTGCATTGCACCTCATAAAGGGTTGTATTCGCCAATGGGCACCGGAATTCTGATAACGGATAATTCTCCAAAACCATTGGTATTCGGCGGCACGGGCAGTAATTCGATCGATCATGATCAACCTGAATTTTTGCCAGATAAGTACGAAAGCGGAACAATCAATGTACCTGGAATATGTGGCATAGGCGCCGGTATAGATTTTATAAAACAAAATAGAAGTAATGCTTATAAAAAGGAAATGAAGCTTATAAGATATATCTATTCAATGCTGTCTAAAAAAGAAAATGTATTATTATATACTCCTGTTCCTGACAAAAGATTCGTGCCTTTATTATCATTAAATATAAGAGGGGAGAATAGCGAAGCAGTTGCTGCTAAGCTAAATGAGAATAATATTGCAGTGCGCGCCGGTCTGCATTGTGCACCTCTTGCACACCGATCATTCGGAACTATAAATACGGGTACAGTGCGTGTTTCACCTTCGATATTTAATACGGAAAATGAAGCCGAGTATTTTGTGCATACTGTAAAGAAGAATTTTTAATTAAAAGCAGGGCAGTTGAAGCTTTGATTGCCTTGCTTTTAAATAGTAGACATAATCAGTTACAAACACAATTAGTTGTGGTTAACATAACAAGAAGACATAAAAATTAGACACTTAACATAAATTATTTGACATAAAATTGTGATTATCTATAAATATTTTTGAAACTTTAATTTTCTACTTGATTTTAAAAAGCACTTTTGATATAATTAACACACATTAATTTACATAAATAAGGTGTTACTTGAATGCGTATTGGTTTTATTGGCGCCGGCGGAAAGATAGCCGGTGCCATTATTAACGGTATATTGAGCAGCGGTATTGCAAATGCCGCTGATTTGTATCTATATGCACCTCGTGCTGAAGCTGTTAGAAAATATATTGATGGCGGTGCGATACTTTGTTCTTCTAATATTGAGTTATGTCAGAATTCTGATTACATTTTTCTGTGCGTCAAGCCACAGATAGTTCTGTCTGTTCTATCAGAGATTGCAGGAAATATTGCATCGGATAAATGTGTTGTCAGCAATGTTGCAGGTACTACTATTTCAACTATTAAAAATGTTTTGAAAACCGATTGTGGTATTGTCAGAGTTATGCCCAACACACCTCTTATGCTTTCTTGCGGTGCAAGCGGTATTGCTTGTGACGACGCTGTTAGTGATGAGCAGTTTGAATTTGTAAATAACATCTATTCTTCGCTCGGTGTTGCAGTAAGATGCAAAGAAGAAGAGATCAACGCTGTTACTGCCGTATCAGGTAGTGGCCCTGCTTATGTTTTTAGATTTGCCAGAGATATAATTAACGAAGCGGTTGAGCTTGGTCTTAACTATGATTCTGCTTGTCAGCTTATGTATCAAACACTTATCGGCAGTGCAATTATGCTTCGGGACAGCGGCAAAAGTGCGGATGAGCTTATTGATATGGTCACTTCGCCTAACGGCACTACATACGCTGCTTTGCAGAGTATGAACAGAAATAATTTTGACGATGCCGTAAGAGCAGCAATCAAAGCATGTAAGGATCGAGCTGACGAGCTGGGTAAGTAATAAGTTGTCCATTTTCTGCATAGTAATTATCAACAATAACATTTGTGAGGATAATTATTATGAAAGACGGATTTCTTGTTTTAAAATGCAATGCAACTAAAGATAATTTCAAGCGTAACAGTTTGTTGATTACTTTTACAGCTGTGCTTGTTTTGGGTTTGCTTGCAGGTGTTTTTTCAATAAAGCTTTGTGGTGACGATAATTATTACGGAATAGCCTCTTTGTTTAAAAACTTTATTAGCACCAGAAGCGGGCAGCCTTATTACATACATTTATTTTGGACTTTGGCTTCGGTTTTTTCAATCATTTTACTGTGTTATGTTTTAGGGCTTGGTATTCAAGGACAGTTTATAGTTCCAATTGTACCTTTTTGCAGAGGATTTGGTATCGGTCTGATTTCCGGATATCTTTATTGTGTTCATTCACTGTACGGTATAGGTTTATTTGCCCTTGTTCTTTTACCGGAGTTTTTATCATCAACAGTAGTTATTTTATTATGCTGTTGCAAATCCTTTAAACTTTCACGATCGTATTTCAGCTTGTTTTTTTCTGAGAACATTGATAAGTCATATAT
>JAXJVX010000225.1:0-3003 GCA_036308305.1 Acutalibacteraceae bacterium
GTATCATGTTCCACTCAGCATCGGCGGATACGACATTGCCGCTTGCATCCTTCCAACAAACAAATTTGTATCCGCTATTCGGTATTGCGTTCAGCAAAGCGTCCGCACCGACAAGATAATCGGCTGTAATATCATACGGCGCTCCGTTAATGGTTACGCTTCCTCCTTCAGAGGCTGTAACGTTCATTTCGGCGTATGATACATAACTTGAGAATATGGCTTTAAGCGTAACCTTTTCACCGGTAAAGTTTACAACATATTGCGGATTGGAGGATACTTTATTACCGTTGCCGTCTACCCATTTTATGAATGCGCATCCGTATTCATCGCAAACAGCATTAAGAACAAGCTTTTCTCCCACATAATGTTTAGCTGTGTTATCAAACAGTTCATCAGCAAGCTCGATATGTCCCAAATCGGTATTTGTTATATCGTACTCGTTTACTGCAGTATTCTTGGACTCTACCTTCAGAGATGTCCAGTACGTATATGCATTATATTCATAAGAGCATATAGCCAGCTTGACATTGTCAAACGAGTAGTTGGCTCCTACGACTTTATACATAGGCGCATAATCGACATCAAACAGCACTACATTATCGTTTGTACGAGTAATTTTGATTGTGCCGGCGGTATAATCGATATTGTACGATGCGGCCGCTGTAAATGAATCGGTAATACTCGGCTCACAAAGCTCGGTGTTGACCATAAATAAGCGATATCCATAGTAATAGTTGCCGTCTTTGTCGCGGAAGTGATAGACCCTGAAATCCAGCGTGCCTACCTTAAACGATGAATAACGGTAATTATCCCAGCTATATTCACCTGAAAGAATGGTTGCGCTGCCGCTGGTGGTTGACTGGTAAGAGAAGTCAACACTCCACTTTTCACCCAGGTTATAGTTAGCAAAGCTGACTGCGCCCTGGTTGGCGTTAACATCGCCGTTAAGATATCTAAGATCAGTAGCAGAGCTGGTTTTAGATTCTCCGTATGAATTAAAGGTGCTGGTATTAAACGAGCCGTCAAAAGATGTCAATGTCTCTTCATATATGTAATCACTTCTGTCCGGTGTTGCAAGATCGGTATAGTCGGTCTTTGTGAGGTCGATATCCTCAGAATTGGTAAGGAATTCGTACATATGCTTAGACATGTTTTCATATCCTAAAGCGTTGGGATGACAGCCGTCTTTCAGCCAGTCGTCATGTCCATTAACGAACGCCCACATATCAACACACGGAAGTCCCATTTCCGCAGCTACTTCTTTACCCCAATCGGATGTAGTCTTTACTGCGCCTTCGGGCCACGATGTATTTGTATTATACGGTGCTGCAGAGATAACGACCGGTTTGCCTGTATCAACATAATGCTGAATAAGAGCCTTATAATCGGCCTTAAACTTTTGATGCCATTCTTCCAGTGCATCTCCGGTAAGCAGCTCGCCTGTAGTGCTGTCTTTAATATAATTTGCGTCGTTTGTACCAAGCATTATCAGGAAAAGATCGGCATCAAAGTTGCTCGTAAATGTGTACTGGCACTGAACCTTGTACGGGAAACCTGTATTACGGGCAAGAGCGTGTGCGCCGCTGACGCCGCCGTTATATACGTCGTATGTATTTCCAAGCAGCTCGTTAAGACATTTTCCGTATGTAACCTTCCACACGCCGTCCTCAAGAGCGTTTGCATGAGTTATGGAGTCGCCGATCATAGCAATACGGTATACGTCTTTTTTGCCCTCAAGCGACTGGTCAATGGAGCGCAGATAAATGGCAGTCATCGGATTGATATTATTACCGCCGTCAATGGAAGGCTTTATTCTCATGTATGTGTTGCCGGTTTGAATAGGAGCGTAGTCCCAAAGCGAGCCGCCGATAACAGCTACATCGGTGTCATAAATGTCAAGCGCTTCGAATCCCTTGCTCGGCGAAAAGCTAAAGCCGTCAATAAAAGGAACCTGAACGCCGTCAACCTTCATAGAAAGAACGGTATAGCCTTCGTAATCTTCAAACTTAACAGTGTAACGGTGCCATTCCATCTTATTGAAGTTGGCAAGCTTGTTGTTTGCGCAACGGGCAAGCATTATAGATGAGCCAATCTTCTTAATATACAGTGAGTCTCCCGTACAGCCGATAATATATCCACTGGTGCAGTTGGCATCTGTACGCAGAGCAAGTGACCAGTCTCCGTTGGATTTCATATCCACTGTAAACTCGGAATTGGACAGGTCGGTGCCAAAGTCATATGTATATGTATTTGTAAAACGGGTAGAGCCGTCAGCAAGCAAATAGATGTTTTCGGTGATATCATCCCATTTTTCAGGGTCAAAGATCCATTTTGGCATGTTGCCGCTGTCGCGTTCTACTGTGTCGGCATAAACGGTTATTCCGAACAGACAATTGACGGATATCATCAGCATAATTACCGTCAAAGCATATGATAAAAGTCTAAAAAATGTCTTTTTCATGATCGATTAAGTCCCCTCTCTCCAATCAGCTGACAATGCCGGTTACTTTTGCACTGTATACCGATGTATAAATCGTGGTTAATTTTCCTTCCGCATCTATGTAAGTCATGTATGCGGTAAGATACATTGTTGCGTCACCCGACGTAGAGCCGAGATTTACACGCATCTGTGCATGATTGGTAGTAAACTTGGACTGTACCCTTCTAATCGTATCGCCGTCAACACAATTCAGTCTCAACTTTGATGCCGATTCAACAGATTTTGTATAGATAGCTCCGCTTTCGACCAAGGTTAAGTCGCTCGGCAACCAACGCTCGATATAAAAGCTTGCCTTTGCGCCGTCGTTGACCAGCGACACATCCATAACATCAATTATAGGAGTAACTTTTACGTCAGAAGTGGTTATAACAGCATTTATTTCGGCATCGCCACCTACAAAGAAGGAATAGCTGTCATCGTAGCTGACTATTTTCTTTCCGTTTGACCAGCCTGCGAACTTTTCGTATGTATTGATAGCATCATAATCAAAGTTGACAGTGATA
>JAXJVX010000226.1:0-2394 GCA_036308305.1 Acutalibacteraceae bacterium
AACTGATGTTGCATTTATGATAGCGCCCCGTATCAATGCGAGCGGCAGAATGGGAGACCCTGCACTCGCTGTTGAGCTGTTGCTTTGTGAAGATGAGCAAAGAGCGCAGGAAATAGCAGCCGAACTGAATAGCTATAATGTCCGCCGCCAAGAATGCGAGCAGGAAATTTTAAAGCAGGCTGTCGAATTCATCGAGAGCCGTCCGGATGTTGCATTTGCCCCTGTCATATGTGTTTGGGGAAAAGAGTGGCATCACGGTGTTATCGGCATTATCGCTTCACGGCTTTCAAATATATATTCGAAGCCGTGCGTTGTATTTTCGCTTGATGGCGATGAAGCCGTCGGCAGCGCAAGAAGCTATGATGCTGTTTCAATTCACAGCATACTCAGCAACACCAAAGGACTTACCCGTTTTGGGGGTCACACCACTGCTGCGGGACTTGCCTGCAAAGCACAGGATATTGAATCAGTCGCAAGAAATATCTGTGATTCATGTATTGAGCTTTATCCGCTGCTTCCTTTTAACGAGGTGCATATCAGTTGCAAGCTCAATCCGTCGGTTTTAAGTATTGCCAATGTATATTCGCAGCGTACTTTAGAGCCATTCGGAAGCGGTAATGAAACACCGCTTTACGGACTTTATTCGATGAAGATAATTGATATCGTCCCTGTTGGAGGCGGCAAGCATTTACGAGTGGTTTTGGGCAGAGATAGTGCCACAGTCGTCGCTATGCGGTTTGGATGTACTGCTGAGCAGTTCGGATACTGTGTCGGTGATACCGTTGATGTTGCGGTGACGCTTGATATAAATAACTATAGAGGCGAAGAAAATCTTTCCTGTGTCATCCGTGAAATGCGTTGCAGCGCATTTGAAGAACGGCTCTTTGCTGATATAAGAATGTACGAAAATTATCGTTTCTTTAATGCCTTGCCGGATGTTGCACCGCCTACCCGTGAAGAAGTAGGTCTTGTCTACCGCAAAATATGGCAGATGGGGAAGCTGGTAGCTGATTATGACGGTATACTTGCAAGATTTAAAGCAAAAAATTTTGTTAAATTGCAGCTCATACTTGATATACTTTGCGAGCTTTCGCTCGTCAGTATTGAATTTGATGGTAAATTCCACATCACCTGCAATAAAAATGCAGTTAAAAACGATCTTGAAAATTCAGCGCTTTTCAGAGCGTTGAATAAGCAATAAAGGGGTTATTCAATGGCTTACAGAGAGTACAGCTTTGCCGATATTGAAAAAGCGATAGCGGCGCAGAACAAGAAGTACAATTTAGAGCAGATCAAAAAAGCGTACGATTTCGGCGAAAAGGCTCACGAAGGGCAGATGCGTAAATCAGGTGAGAGATATTTCAATCATCCGACCGCAGTTTCAATAATTATTATTGACCTCGGTCTTGATACCGAATCGGTCGTTGCAGCACTGTTACACGATGTAGTGGAGGATACACCTGTTACCTCTGAAGAACTGAAAAATGAATTCGGTGCAGGCGTTGCCGGTCTTGTTGAAGCACTTACCAAACTGAAAAAAATACCGTATGTCACCCGTGAAGAGGCGCAGGCAGAGAATATCAGAAAGATGTTTCTCGCAATGGCTGATGATATCCGTGTTATTATTATCAAGCTTGCAGACCGTCTTCATAATATGCGTACTATCGGCGGTCATGCAGAGCAGAAGCGCCGTGAGATTTCAAGAGAAACACTTGAAATTTATGCGCCGATAGCGCACCGTCTCGGTATTCGTGCTATAAAAGAGGAGCTTGAGGATCTTGCTATCCGTTGCCTTGACCCTGTGGCGTACAAGAGCATAGAGGAGTCATTGGATGAAAAGAGTAAAGATCGTGATCCGTTTATCCAGAAGATAATTTCAAGAGTAAGCGAGCGTCTTGAGGATGCAGTGCCGGATATTCATATTGACGGTCGTGTTAAGTCTATCCACGGCATCTACCGTAAGATGTATATGCAGGGAAGGGCATTTGAGGAAATATACGATATTTACGCTATACGTATCATCACCGATACAGTTGTCAACTGCTATAATATTCTTGGCTTTATTCACGATATGTTCAGACCTATTCCCAACAGATTTAAGGATTATATCTCCACGCCAAAACCGAATATGTATCAGTCGCTTCATACAACAGTTATCGGCAGAGAGGGAATACCGTTTGAGGTACAAATAAGAACATGGGAAATGCATCGTACTGCTGAATACGGTATCGCAGCGCATTGGAAATATAAAGAGGGCATAAGCAAGAGCGACAGTAAGATGGATGAAAGTCTTACTTGGGTGCGCAATATGTTGGATAATCAGCGGGAAAGTGAAAATCCCGAAGAGCTAGTTGCCACTATTAAAAACGATCTGAGCAATGATGAGATATATGC
>JAXJVX010000227.1:0-3312 GCA_036308305.1 Acutalibacteraceae bacterium
ACCAATCTTCTTGGGTTTCTTTAGTGATAAGGCAAACAACGTTGTCATAATAAGCGTCGCCGCTCTTATCTTTAAGGAAATAAGCTGCAACCACATTCTTTGTTTCATCAACCTGCTCATTAAGAGCTGTTTTGATAAGATTGATATTTGTTTTGCACTCGTCAGCGGTAAGATATGTGTTAGCCTTTACTGTGTAATCAAATGAATCCTTTGTAAATACAAGACCGATATCCTCAATCACGCCGTCATTAAGCGTAAATGTGATAACATCTCCTGTAGAAAGATAATAGTTGCTGCAAGACTCGTCATCCATATATGTATTAAGATATACAGAGCCTACGGAATCACCTTCACTATCGTAGATATAAATAGAGCTGTATCCGTCGGAATGCTTGAAGGTATAACCCTCAGCCTCGTACTCAAACTCATCGATCTTGCATCTGAGATCACCGTCCTCAAAGCCTTCAGTATATACAAGATCCTGTTCTTGGATATAGCCGAGAATGTCTACTTCTGTGGCTTCTTGAACTGTGAGATATGCTGCCTCAAGCTCATCCTGCACGCTGAATTCTACAGTTGCATCAGATGTATCAAACTTAATGCCGGACTTCTTCTGTGCATTTTTAATAGTCTTTTTAGCTGACTCACTCTGATCCCATGTAATCTCAACAACTACCGTATCGGTAGATTTAAGGTTTTCGACAGTATCATATGTATCACCGTAGCTTATACTATCTTCGCTTTCCTCATCAACCACTGCATCCTTAATTCTTGCTTCAATATTGCAATATTCAAGGATCTGTGAAACATAATAAGAGTTACCGTAAGCAGAGCCCAGGCTGGTCCATGAATCAATATCATCATAATCAAAATTCTTGCCATCAAGCACCTTATCGATAAGCAGCGTTTCTGTATCGATAGAAACATCAGCACTAATATAGCCTTCGTAAAGTACAGATTCATCAATTGAAAATTCAATGTAATCCTTTACCTTGGTCTTGTTGAATGCGGGCACGATAACCGCAAACACTAAAACAAGCACAAGTATCAGTGCAACAGAGCCTGCAATGATGGGAATAAGTATTTTCCAGATATTCTTTTTAGGTGCCACAGGCTGAGCGGGCTGCTGAACAGGCTGGAACGGTTGCTCAACAACAGGTGTTTCGGCTACGGGTGCAGCGGGAGCTTCAACAACAGGCGTTTCGGCTACAGGTGCTGCGGGAGCTTCAACAACAGGTGCTGCTGTTGCAGGAGCCGCAGAATCATCCGGTTCAACCATTGCTCCGCAATTAGCGCAAAACTTTGCGTCCTCCGGAAGCTGATTTCCACATTTTTCACAAAACATAATTACTCTCCTTCTTTTCTGATAATGTGTTAAATTAACACATTATTCATATTTTATGTTTTAATCTTACCATATATATCGCTTATTGTCAATAAAAAAGCCGTCAGTAATTAACTGACGGCATAAATTATTTTTTTGAGTGGCAATGCTCGCTCATAGCACAACCGGAACAGCCGCAACTACAAGAGGATTTACCTTTTTTCTTATTGCGGACCATAATTGTAATTATCAAAGCAACCACTCCGATAAGAACAGCGCACACGACTATTGTGCCGATGTTCTCAACTATCCAAGCAAACATATTTACATCTCCTATAAGATTATTTAACCTTTACCTTTTGAGTAAGCTTTGTTGATTCCTTATAAGGTTTGAACAGCATATAGAGCATACCTGCAACTGCAATGAGTGCAATAATGAGTCCTACGATATTGAGGTTGCCGGTAAATGCACAACCGATCTGATATACAACGAGTGAAACGATATATGCAAACGCACACATATAACCGATTGCAAAGGCTGTCCATTTAGCATTATTCATCTCTCTCTTGATTGCACCCATAGCTGCGAAGCAAGGAGCACAAAGAAGGTTGAATATCATGAATGAGAATGCTGCAAGCTTGCTGCCATCAAAGAATTCAGCGCCGATTATTGAAAGCTCTGCACTTCCCTCTTCAACAAGTGAAAATGCGAGATCTGCATCAGCCATTGATGAGAGTGAACCGAATACGCCGACTACCTCTTCCTTTGCTACAAGGCCGAGAACGGTTGCAACTGCTGCCTGCCAATTGCCGAAGCCCAAAGGTTTAAATATTACTGCAATTGCGGAGCCTATAACATTAAGAATAGAATTCTCGTCGCCTTCGCCAATATAGTGGAAACCACCCTCAAATGTAAGGCTGTTAAGAACCCAGATAACGATACTTGCGATCACGATAACTGTACCAGCACGCTTGATAAAGCTCCAACCACGCTCCCATGTAGCACGAAGAACATTCAATACAGTAGGTGCGTGATATGCAGGAAGCTCCATTACGAACGGAGCAGGATCACCTGCGAACATCTTTGTCTTTTTAAGCATAATACCGGAAATGATTACAGCGGCAACACCGATAAAGTAAGCTGATGTAGCAACCCACGCACTGTTTCCGAACAATGCTGCAGCGATAAGACCTACAATAGGCATTTTAGCGCCGCACGGAATAAAGCCGGTAGTGATAATAGTCATTCTGCGGTCACGCTCATTTTCGATAGTACGGCTTGCCATAATACCCGGAACGCCGCAACCTGATGCGATAAGCATTGGGATAAATGATTTGCCTGAAAGACCGAATTTGCGGAAAATTCTATCCATAATAAACGCAACACGAGCCATATATCCGCAATCCTCAAGTATCGAAAGCAGCAGGAAGAGGATAAGCATCTGCGGTACGAAGCCGAGAACTGCACCAACACCACCTACGATGCCGTCTGCAATAAGGCTTACGAGCCAGTCAACACAACCGATAGACTCAAGACCGGATGTAACTGCGGGAACTATCCACTCACCGAAAAGTGTGTCGTTCATAAAGCCTACTGTCCAATCACCGATAGTTCCGATTGAGATCTTATAAACAAGGAACATTATCAATACAAATATCGGAAGCGCAAGAATACGGTTAGTAACGATTTTGTCGATCTTGTCAGAAGTCGAAAGCTTTGCTGCTGACTTTTTCTTGTAACAACCCTTCATAATTGAAGCTATGTAAACATAACGCTCATTAGTGATAATGCTTTCTGCATCGTCATCAAGCTCATGCTCTGCTGCTGCAATATCCTCTTCAATATGTTTCAATGTGGTTTCATCGAGCTTTAGCTGCTCAAGCACCTTATCGTCACGCTCGAAAATCTTGATTGCATACCAGCGCTGATGTTCAGCAGGCATATCATGTACTGCTGCCTCTTCAATATGAGCGATAGCGTGATCAAC
>JAXJVX010000228.1:0-13403 GCA_036308305.1 Acutalibacteraceae bacterium
CCGATATTGATGGAGTTGCGGTAGAAAATTCGCGCAAAGCTTTTTGCAATAACAAGTGAAATTCCGCTTGCCTTGATTGCAATGGGAGCATGCTCACGGGATGAGCCGCATCCAAAGTTGTAACCTGCAACCATAATGTCACCGGGAACTACACGCTCAACGAAGGTGGTATCAAGATCCTCCATACAATGTGATGCAAGCTCTTTTACGTCAATTGTATTAAGGTGTCTTGCAGGAATGATAACGTCTGTATCAACATTATCGCCGTATTTAATAACTTTACCTTTAAAATCCATGGTTACATTACCTCCTTGGGATCGGTAATTCTGCCTGTTACAGCACTTGCTGCCGCAACCTCGGGGCTTGCAAGATAAACTTCGGAGTCAACATGTCCCATTCTGCCGACAAAGTTTCGGTTTGTGGTAGCAACTGCACGCTCTCCTGCCGCAAGTATGCCCATATGACCGCCAAGACACGGACCACAGGTCGGAGTTGATACGATAGCACCGCACTCGATAAAGGTTTTAAGAAGTCCTGCTTCCATTGCTTCAAGGTATATCTTCTGTGTTGCAGGAATTATGATACAGCGTACATTCTTAGCAACCTTTTTGCCATTCATGATTTCAGCAGCAGCCTTAAGATCTTCATATCTACCGTTGGTACAGCTTCCGATAACCACCTGATCGATAGTTATATCGCCGGATTCTGCTGCAAGGTGTGTATTCTCCGGCAGATGGGGGAAGGATACTGTAGATTTGATTTGTGAAAGATCGATCTTATAAACCTCATCATACTCTGCATCAGCATCAGCAGAATAGATCACAGGCGTTTTGCCACCTGCATTTTTAATATATTCAATAGTAAGATCATCAACCTCGAAAATACCGTTTTTAGCGCCTGCTTCAATAGCCATATTAGCCATACAAAGTCTGTCTGCAACAGAAAGATTGTGCACACCCTCACCGCAAAATTCCATTGATTTGTAAAGCGCACCGTCAACGCCTATCATGCCTATGATATGTAAAATAACATCCTTGCCGGATACATATTTGTTGAGGCTACCGGAAAGCTCAAACTTGATAGCAGATGGGACTTTAAACCAAGCCTTGCCGGTAGCCATACCACAAGCCATATCAGTTGAACCGACACCTGTTGAAAATGCACCGAGAGCGCCGTAGGTGCAGGTGTGTGAGTCAGCACCGATCACGACATCACCCGAAACAACAAGACCTTTTTCGGGGAGCAATGCGTGTTCAATACCCATTTCGCCAACATCATAAAAGTTTGTTACATCATATTCATTAGCAAAATCACGGCACATTTTACACTGAGTAGCTGCCTTGATATCCTTATTAGGAGCAAAATGATCCATAACAAGTGAGATCTTGTCCTTATCAAAAACACCGTCACAGTCAAGCTTATTAAATTCACGGATAGCAACCGGAGATGTAATATCGTTACCGAGAACCATATCAAGGTTACACAGAATAAGCTGACCTGCCTTTACTTCATTGAGTCCTGCATGAGAAGCGAGGATCTTTTGAGTCATTGTCATACCCATAAGCAAAACAACTCCTTTACATTTCGATTATTGCGCCTTTATCAGCAGAGCTGACAAGCTTTGAATACTTTTTAAGATAACCCTTAAGGTCGGTTTTGACCTTTATCTGTATCTGCTCCTTGCGTGCTGCCATTTCCTCTTCGGAAACAAGCAGATCGATCTTGTATTCTGGGATATTGATAGAAATAATATCACCCTCTTTTACATATGCGATAGGGCCTCCATTTGCTGCTTCAGGAGAAACATGGCCAATAGAAGCACCTCTTGTAGCACCGGAGAAGCGTCCATCGGTAATAAGTGCAACTTCTTTATCGAGTCCCATACCGCAGATTGCAGAAGTGGGGGAGAGCATTTCTCTCATGCCCGGACCGCCGGCAGGACCTTCATATCGGATAACAACAACATCACCGGATTTGATCTTGCCGCCGTAGATAGCTTCAATTGCATCCTCCTCGCTGTCAAATACACGGGCAGGGCCTTGGTGAACAAGCATTTCTTTTGCAACTGCACTGCGTTTTACTGCTGCACCGTCGGGAGCAAGTGAGCCAAACAGTACTGCAAGACCACCTGTTTTTGAATACGGCTCATCAATAGATTTTATTACCTCATGGTTCTTCGGCTCAAACGGAGCAATATTTTCAGCAACCGTCTTACCTGTAACAGTAATAAGTGAAGTATCAAGCGCTCCGGTCTTGGCAACCTCGTTAATAACCGCATGGACACCGCCTACTGCGTTAAGATCCTGCATATGGTGATAACCAGCAGGTGCAAGGTGACAAAGGTTCGGTGTACTTTCAGAAATAGTGTTTACATAATGCATATCAAACGGCACGCCTGCTTCGTGAGCGATAGCTGTAAGATGAAGCAATGAATTTGATGAACAACAGAGCGCCATATAAATAGTAAGTGCATTACGGAATGCGTCTTTTGTCATAATATCAAGCGGCTTCAAGTCCTCCTTTACAAGCTCTACAACACGCTCACCGGCAGTTTTTGCAAGACGGAGTCTTGAACCGTAAACTGCGGGAATAGTGCCGTTGCCCGGAAGTGCCATACCCAGCGCCTCGCAAAGACAGTTCATAGAGTTTGCAGTAAACATACCCGAGCAGGAACCACAGCCGGGGCATGCATATTCTTCAACATAATCAAGTCTTGATTTAGATACGGTGCCCTGCATAAATCCGCCAACAGCTTCAAAAACGCTGTTCAGATCCATACCCTTTCCGCCGCATTCATCCGGCAACGAGAGCATAGGACCGCCCGAACAGAAAATAGCAGGAATATTCAAACGTGCGGCAGCAATAAGCATACCCGGCACGATCTTGTCACAGTTAGGAATAAATACGAGTCCGTCAAAGCAATGAGCCTTGCACATACACTCGATGCTGTCTGCAATGATCTCACGGGTAACAAGTGAGTATTTCATACCCTCATGACCCATAGCTATACCGTCGCAAACTGCGATAGTGTTAAATTCCATAGGAGTACCGCCGGCTGCAAGTACGCCGTCTTTAACGGCACGGGAAATATTGAGCAGATGGCTGTGTCCCGGAACTATCTCGTTAAATGAGTTTACAATGCCGATAAGCGGTTTTTCGATTTGCTTATCGGTAAGACCGTTGGCCTTCAAAAGTGAACGCTGCGGCGCTCTTTCAGGGCCTTTTTTCATTTTATCACTGTTCATTAAAATAACCCTCTTTAAATGAAATGTTTAAGCCAAATCAGGGCAGGCATTAAAGCCTGCCCCGAGCAGTAGATAATTATTCTTTGATGATTTCTTCCTTGTCGCCCCAGTTCATCTTGTTACGGAGGTCTGCGCCTACCTTTTCAAGCTGGATCTCTGACTGGATCTTCTTTGTAGCATTGAAGAAAGGACGGTTTGCCTGGTTCTCGAGGATCCAATTGCGTGCAAATGTTCCGTTCTGGATCTCTGTGAGGACCTTCTTCATTTCCTTCTTTGTTTCCTCTGTGATAATACGAGGACCTGTTACATAGTCGCCGTATTCAGCAGTATCGGAAATTGAATATCTCATACCTGCAAAGCCTTTTTCAAAGATAAGGTCAACGATGAGCTTCATTTCGTGGATACACTCGAAGTAAGCGTTTTCGGGCTTGTAGCCTGCTTCAACAAGAGTTTCAAAGCCTGCCTGCATCAAAGCTGTTACACCACCGCAAAGTACAGCCTGCTCACCGAAGAGGTCAGTTTCTGTTTCCTCACGGAAGGTTGTATCAAGAACGCCTGCGCGTGCGCCGCCGATACCGAGAGCATAAGCGAGTGCGAGGTCGTGTGCATTACCGGTTGCATTCTGCTCAACAGCAACAAGACAGGGAACACCCTGACCCTTTACATACTGTGAACGAACTGTGTGACCCGGTCCTTTGGGAGCAATCATAATAACATTTACAGTTTCGGGAACAATGATCTGCTTGAAGTGAATGTTGAAACCGTGTGCAAATGCAAGTGTCATACCGTCACGGAGATTGGGAGCAATATCCTTCTTATATACTGCTGCCTGCTTTTCATCGTTGATGAGGATCATAACGATGTCAGCCTTCTTAACAGCGTCAGCTGTGTTGAGGACCTCAAAGCCGTCGTTCTTTGCTCTTACAGCAGATTTTGAGCCTTCATAAAGTGCGATGATAACATTTACACCGCTATCACGAAGGTTCTGTGCGTGTGCGTGTCCCTGGCTGCCGTAGCCTACAACTGCAACGGTCTTTCCGTCGAGCAGTGCGAGATCACAGTCTTTCTCATAATACATTGTTGCCATAATTAAAAACTCCTTTAATATAATTTAGAGGTTTGTTACAACCTTAATTAATCATTATCATGCTTTAACATCTTGTTGCCGCGTTCCATTGCGATAATACCCGTACGGCACATTTCAATAATTCCGTAGTTGTCCATTATCTCAATGAATGCGTCAACCTTGCTTTTATCGCCTGTTATTTCAAGTGTAACACTTTCCGGCGAAAAGTCAATGACTTTCGTACGAAAAACATTAGCAGCATCCATAATATCCTGTCTTGATTTTGAATTTGCGGAAACTTTCATAATAACAAGCTCACGCTGAACACTTGAAGTATCAGTCATTTCAACTATCTTTCTTACATCGTAAAGCTTTGAAAGCTGCTTTATCATCTGGTCTCGTGCAAATTCGTCACCCGTCATAGTAACCGTCATTCTTGAAAGTTCGGGATTTTCCGTAACACCAACTGTCAAAGAGTCAATGTTAAAGCCACGGCGTGAAAACATACCCGATATTCTCTGCAAAACACCGAACTTATTATCAACCAACAGGCTGATTATAAATCTTCTCTCCATAACATAACTCCTTATTTAAGTATCAGATCGTCAACCGATTTACCTGCCGGTATCATCGGCAGTACACGCTCATTGTTGTCGATAATGCAGTCGATAAGAACAGTTGAATTTGTTTGAAACGCTTTGCTTATGCATTCATCGAATTCAGCTTTTGTAGCTGCACGCATACCAACAGCTCCGAAAGCCTCTGCAAGCTTAACAAAATCAGTTGCTCTGTTGAGTGTAGTACTCGAATAATGCTCGTTATAGAATATCTTTTGCCATTGGCGTACCATACCGAGAACACCATTATTCATTATAATAATAACAAGCGGAATACTCTGGCTTACCGCAGTAGCAAGCTCGTTTAAGTTCATACCGAAGCTTCCGTCACCCGTAAATAACACAGTACGTTTGCCTGTACCGATACAAGCCCCGATAGCAGCGCCCATACCAAATCCCATTGTACCCAAGCCACCGCTTGAAATAAATGTTCGCGGATCTCTGAAATCGTAATGCTGTGCAGTCCACATCTGGTGCTGACCAACATCGGTTGCGACAGGTGTAGAAGCATCACTTATCTTGTTTACAGACTCGATAATGTCGTACGGAGTAAGCTCGCCTATTCGGTCGCCGGTGTATTTGCTTTCGGTATCACGGAAATCGGCAATAAGTGTCTGCCAATGATCGTGTGTTTGTTGTGGGAGAACATTGCATATTTCTGCAACTGCTTTTTTTACATCGCAGGAGATACCGAGCTTTACATTAATATTCTTATTTATCTCTGCTGCGTCGATATCGATATGTATAATGTCAGCACCGGCTGCATATTTTTCCTTGTTGCCGGTTGCACGGTCTGAAAAACGAACACCAACTGCGATTATAAGATCAGCCTGATACATAGCCTTTGTTGCGGCAAAATGTCCGTGCATACCAACCATGCCGAGTGAACGCTTATTCGAGGAGGGTACTGCGGAAAGTCCCATGAGTGAGAAGCCGATAGGTGCGTCGCAAAGCTCTGCAAGCTTCAATATCTCGTCCTTTGCATCGGCTGAGATAACACCGCCGCCACAGTAAATGTACGGACGCTTTGCTTTCTCGATAAGCTCGAGCGCTTTATTTACCTCTTTTTCGCTTATCTCGCTCTTTCTGACAGTTTTAACTACGGGCACAGGCTCATAATCTGCAACGGCTATCTGTACATCCTTGGGAATATCAATAAGCACAGGGCCTGGTCTGCCGGACTTTGCGATGCTAAATGCCTCACGAACCGTATCAGCAAGCTTTGTAACATCCTTTACAATGTAGTTATGCTTTGTGATAGGCTGTGTAACGCCGTAGATATCGACTTCTTGAAAGCTGTCACGACCCAAAAGATCGCAGGGAACGTTACCGGTGACGGCAACCATCGGAACAGAATCAAGAAAAGCAGTTGCAATACCTGTTACAAGGTTAGTTGCGCCGGGACCTGATGTTGCGATACATACACCGACTTCACCTGTTGCTCTTGCGTATCCGTCAGCAGCATGAGCAGCGCCCTGCTCATGAGCGGTAAGCACATGGTTGATTCGGTCACTAGCAAGATACAACTCATCATAAAGATTAAGTACTTGACCGCCCGGATAACCAAATACGGTTTTAACACCCTGTTCAATGAGCGTTTCGATAAGAATTTTTGCACCGTTCATCTCCATTTTTGTAAAACCCTTTCTCTTTCAAAAAAAGCCTGTGGTTTATGTTGTTAAACCACAGGCAAATAAAATTTAAATAAAGCTGAAACCTTAATTTAGATTTTTGCACTTATGGCATAACAACCAGCACCGTTAATCACGACACTAAGGACGACGATGCTGACTAGAATATTCACAAGTGCAGAAAAAATAAACATTTTGATCGGCTCCTTGAAAAATCCAAACATAAATCTTTTGATATAATATCACGATTTGCATAAAAATGCAACTGATTTTATAAGATTTTATGAATTGGCACAAAAATCATTCAAATTCCTTTTGAAAAATATATATTTTTTACATGAATATTCGTTTTATGCAAAAATGTTGCAGAAATACTGTTATTTCTCTCAAAGATGAGGTATAATACATATTATAATAAAGATAAAATATTTTAGTGCTTTACTTGACTAATACGATAAAGTGTGCTATAATGCAAAACATACGAGCTGAAGGGAGCATAATAAATGCAGCAGAATACAGAAAACCGGCTGTCAAAACTGTATGAACAATACGGATATAAGCGGTACATAATGTCAAAATTCGAGGAATATGACTTGTACGCAAAAAATAAGAACTTTATAAATAATGAGAATATTATTACGTTTACAGATCTACATGGTAGACTTCTTGCGTTGAAGCCTGATGTTACACTTTCTATTGTAAAGAATACCGCAGGAGATAATGAGAGCTTAGTTAAGGTGTATTATAATGAGAGTGTTTTTCGTTCATCCAAGACTACGCACGATATAAAGGAAACTACACAAACAGGGCTTGAGCTCATCGGTGATATCGATCTGTATTCGCAGGCAGAGGTGCTTTCGCTTGCGTGTGAAAGTCTTAAAGCTGCAAGTGACGATTATCTTATTGATATTTCACATATAGGTTTTGTTTCGGGACTTGTTGATGAGGCAGTTGAGGACGAGGTATTGAAAAATGAGATATTGAATTTTATCAGCCGCAAAAATACACACCAGTTAAAAAAACTGTGTGAGGACCATGGAGTCGACGCTGATATTACACAAAATCTTGTAAAGCTCGTTTCTATCTATGGCGGATTTAAGGATGCCATTAAGTTGGCAAGAGAGCTTGTTGTTAATGAAGCTATGAGTTCATCACTTAATGAGCTTGAGCGTATATATGATGCGGCAAGTGTGCTTTGTGACAGTTCAAAGGTGAACCTTGATTTTTCTATCGTTAACGATATGCGCTATTATAACAGCGTCATTTTCCAGGGTTACATAAAGGGTGTGCCGGACTATGTACTTTCAGGTGGACGGTATGACCGTATCGTTCAAAAGATGGGCAGAGATGCAGGGGCTATCGGCTTTGGTATCAATATTGATATGCTGCCTACCCATTCAAATAATAAGCAGTATGATGTTGATTGTCTTATTGTTTGCGGCAAGAATACCGATGAGCAAAAAATTGCATCTGCTGTGAAAAATGCTCATTTCAGCGGTAAGACCGTCAGAGTAACGAATGACGAAAATACAAAACTGAAATATAGAGAGCTAATCAATCTTTAAGAGGTAATTTTAGTATGGAATACATTAATATTGCTCTGCCAAAGGGCAGACTTGGAGAAAAGGTATATGATTTGCTCGAGTCTGTCGGCTACGGTTGCGAGGATATAAAAGAGAATAACCGACGTCTTATATTTGAAGACAGTAAGAATATGGTTCGTTACTTCTGGGTAAAGCCTTCCGATGTTGCGATATATGTCGAGCATGGCGCTGCGGATGTCGGCGTTGTTGGTAAAGATATCCTTCTGGAGTACGAACCGGATGTTTACGAGCTGCTTGATCTGAAATTCGGAAAATGCAGAATGTGCGTTGCGGGCAAAAAGGGTGTTGACAGTTACGGAAGGACAATCCGTGTTGCAACCAAATTTCAGAATATTGCCCGTGATTATTACACAAAAACCGGCAGAAGCATTGATATAATCAAACTTAACGGTTCAATAGAGCTTGCGCCGATACTCGGTATGTCGGATGTCATCGTGGATATTGTTGAAACGGGTACTACCTTAAAGGAGAATGACCTTGAGGTCAAGGAGGAAATAGTACCTATCAGTGCAAGATTTATTGCAAATAAGGCAAGCAGCAAATTTAAGAATGAAGAGCTCGGCAGAATGGTTGAAAGGATCAGTGCCGTGATTGATCAAAAGAGGTAAGTGAAATGATACGCATTATAAATAAAGAAGATTTAAAACCGGATGATATTTTCTGTCGCCGTGTTGTGTCCGAGGATATAAGCGCAACTGTCAGGGATATTATCGGGAATGTTATCGAAAACGGCGATAGGGCATTGCTTGAATACAGTGAGAAATTCGATAAGGTAAAGCTTGAGAGCATTGAAGTAACTAAAGAGGAGATAGATAAGGCATACAACAGTGTTCCAAAGGAGTTTATAGATATTCTTAATGAAGCAGCAGAAAACATCCGCGTTTTTCACCGTAATCAGCTTCGCTCCAACTTTATGATAACCAATGCTGACGGTGCGGTTCTCGGTCAGAAATACATACCGTTAAACAAGGTAGGCCTTTATGTTCCTGGCGGCACAGCACCGCTTTCATCTTCAGTTTTGATGAATTGCATTCCCGCTAAAATAGCAGGCTGTAACGAGATAGTTATGGTCACACCTCCGTCAAAGGATGGTAACGTTAACGCTGAAATTCTTGCTGCTGCAAGAGTGGCAGGTGTAGATAGAGTGTTCAAGGTTGGCGGTGCACAGGCTATAGCAGCGCTTGCTTACTCAACAGAGTCATTACCGAAGGTGGACCAGATAGTCGGTCCGGGTAATGCATATGTTGCTGAAGCGAAGCGCCAGGTTTACGGACTTGTTTCCATTGATATGATTGCAGGTCCGAGCGAGATACTCGTAATTGCTGACGGTACTTGCCGTGCAAAAAATGTTGCGGCTGACCTTCTCTCACAGGCAGAGCATGATAAAATGGCATCTGCGGTGCTCGTGACAGACAGTAAGGAATTGGCCGCTGCCGTTTCTGACGAGCTTGAAAAGCAGATACCCCTTCTTTCAAGATGTGAAATAGCACGCACATCTATTGATAACAATGGTAAGATAATTATCACAGGCTCTATTGATGAAGCGATCGAGATAGCTAATGAGATCGCTCCGGAGCATCTAGAAATATGTGTTGACAATCCGTTTGATTATCTTGACCGTATAAAAAATGCCGGTTCGGTATTTATGGGTAAATACTGCCCCGAAGCACTTGGAGACTATTTTGCCGGTGCAAATCATGTTCTTCCCACAAGCGGTACTGCAAGATTTTCAAGTCCTTTGTCGGTAGATGATTTTATCAAGAAGACACAGTTTATGTACTATACAAATGATGCGCTTGGTAAGGTAAGCGACAAGGTCGCTTATTTTGCGAACAAGGAGCAGCTTGGTGCACATGCCAGAAGTGCGACAGTAAGATTTGAGGAAGATTAAATATGAGCAGATTTATAAGCCCTCGTTTTGACAGGCTTTGTGAATATGTCCCGGGCGAGCAGCCTCAGGATATGCAGTATATCAAGCTTAATACCAATGAATCGCCTTATCCTCCGTCAAACGGCGTTTTAGCGGCGGTTGATAAAGATCAGGTCAAAAAGCTCAATCTTTATCCTGATCCCGATTGCAGCATGCTTTACAAAAAAGCAGCGGAAATGTACGGTGTTTCACCCGAAAATATCGTTGCCGGAAATGGATCGGACGAGATATTAAGCTTTTGCTTTGCCGCTTTTTGCGACAAAGATACCGGGGCTGTATTTCCCGATATTAGCTATGGCTTTTATGAGGTGTTCAGCGAATATTATAATCTTGATTATAAAAAAATTCCACTAAATTCCGATTTTTCAATATCGCCCTCCGATTATTTTGGTGCGAATAAAACAATTTTTATTGCAAATCCCAACGCACCCACGGGTATTGCGCTTTCGCTTTGCGACATTGAGAATATTCTCAAAGCCAATCCCGATAATGTTGTTGTTATTGACGAAGCGTATGTTGATTTCGGCGCCGAAAGCAGTATAAGTCTTATTAATAAATACGATAATCTTGTTGTTGTACAGACTTTTTCAAAGTCACGGGCACTTGCCGGTGCAAGACTTGGCTTTGCCATAACTAATAAGGAGCTTGCAAAGGATCTTAATAAGCTTCGCTTCTCCTCCAATCCGTATAATATCAACCGTCTTACAATGCAGGCAGGTATCGCCGCTATTGATGATAATGATTATTATATGAATAATTGTAAAAAAATCATTGCTACAAGAGTCCGTATCAGCAATCAATTAAAAGCACTCGGATTCACCGTTACAGAATCTTATTCTAACTTCATTTTTGCAAAGAGTGATAAGATATCGGGGGCAGATTACTATAAAGCGCTTCGTAAAAACGGCGTGCTTGTCCGTCATTTTGGTGGCGAAAGAATTAAGGATCATGTGCGTATTACTATCGGAACAGATGAACAGATGGATACGCTTATTGAAAAAACCAAACTGATATTAAAGGAGTGCTGAAAAATGCGTTCATTCAGTATTAACAGAAAAACCAACGAAACAGAAATTTCGCTTGATCTTTGTCTTTCCGGAAACGGAAAATATGATATTGATACAGGCTGCGGATTTTTGAATCATATGCTTGAGCTGTTCAGCCGCCATGCAAGATATGATCTTACTGTAAAGTGTGTTGGGGATACACAGGTGGACTATCATCACACCGCAGAGGATATCGGCATTGTGCTTGGCATGGCATTCAAAGAAGCGCTCGGTGATATGAAGGGCATTGCACGCTACGGTGATATCATTCTTCCTATGGATGAAACATTGATTATGTGTGCTGTTGATATTTCGGGCAGAGCATATCTTGCTTTCGACGCTGACTGTCCCTCATGTAAGGTCGGCGATTTCGATACCGAGCTTTGCGAGGAGTTTTTTGCGGCATTTGTCAGAAATGCAAATATAACTCTGCATATCAAAAAGCTTGCCGGTACAAATTCACACCACATAATTGAAGGTGTGTTTAAAGCGGTTGCACGTACACTATCAAAAGCAACTTCGATTTGTGAAGCATACAAAGATGAGATCCCTTCAACCAAAGGTGTGTTATAATGATAGCAATTGTTGATTATTCAGTTGGAAATCTGTTTTCACTTAAAAGCTCACTTTCTGCAATAGGGTATGATGCTGTCATAACCGGAGAGGCAGAGGTGATAAGAAAAAGTGATAAGATATTTTTGCCCGGTGTCGGTGCGTTCGGTGATGCAATATCAAAGCTTCGAAGCACAGGACTTGATAAGGTAATTATTGAGGAAGCGAAAAATGGCAAACCGCTTTTCGGCATTTGTCTTGGTATGCAGATGCTGTTTGATAAAAGCTATGAGTTCGGTGAATATGATGGTCTCGGTCTTGTTTCAGGGGACGTCGTTCCGTTAAAAGGCGTTATTAATGATAACTTGAAAATTCCTCACATCGGATGGAACGGACTTTCAATAACCGCAGACAGCCCTATTTTCAAGTATATTGATAACGGCGACTGTGTTTACTTTGTTCATTCGTATTATGCAACAAATTGTGACAAAAGTGTTATTGCAACATCTGAATACAGTATTCCCGTAACCGCTGCCGTGCAAAACGGCAATGTCTTTGGTACACAGTTTCATCCCGAAAAAAGCGGTAAAGTAGGACTTGATATTTTAAAAGCATTCTGTGAAATGTAAAGGATAATAAATAATGAAAATTTTCCCTGCAATCGATATGTACGACGGAAAAGTAGTCCGTCTGTATAAAGGTGACTATAATGAGATGACCGTGTATTCGGATGACCCGCTGAAAATTGCAAAGCAGTTTGAAAATGCCGGAGCAGAATACATACATCTTGTTGATCTTGAAGGAGCAAAGGTCAATTCAACACCAAATTTTGAATATGTTAAAAGCATTGCACAAAATACTGATTTAAAGGTCGAGATAGGTGGTGGAATCCGTTCTGTTGAAACTGTTGAAAAGTATCTTAATGCAGGTGTTTGGCGTGTTATTTTAGGCACAGCTGCAATACAAGATCCCGAATTTTTAAAGGCATGTGTTGATAAATACGGTGCAAAGATCGCAGTTGGTGTTGATATAAAAGAGGGCTTTGTTGCAACACATGGTTGGACTGTAAACAGCGGTATTACCTGCGATAATTTTATATCGCAGCTTGTAAAGCTTGGTGTAGATACCGTTATCTGTACCGATATTTCAAAGGACGGTGCAATGAAGGGGACTAACCTGGAACTGTACCATGATCTTTCAGCAAAATACAAGATCAAGATAGTTGCCTCAGGCGGCGTGTCATCCTATTCAGATGTTGAGGCGCTGGTTGCCATGGATATATTCGGTGCAATTATAGGCAAGGCGCTTTATAACGGCGCTATTGATCTTGAAAAAGCGGTAGCGATGAGTAAGCTTTAGGAGTATTATATGATTACTAAACGAATTATACCTTGTCTTGATGTCCGTGCAGGCAGAGTTGTCAAGGGTGTGAATTTTGAGGGAATAAGTGATGTTTCTTCGCCGGTTGAGCTTGGAAAGTATTATTCCGACAGCGGTGCGGATGAGCTTGTTTTTTACGATATAACCGCATCATATGAGCAACGTTCTCTGTTTACCGATATACTTACAGAGGTTGCAAGAACGATATTTATTCCGCTTACAGTGGGAGGCGGCATCAATACGCTTAATGATTTCGATCGTGTTTTGAAATGCGGTGCAGATAAAGTAAGCGTAAATTCGGGCGCTATCAAAAATCCTGAACTGATATATGA
>JAXJVX010000229.1:0-4990 GCA_036308305.1 Acutalibacteraceae bacterium
CATTCAAGGTGAAATTCACGCTGTCCAGTGCTTTTAGTTCGTGATCACCTGTGATATATACACGGGTTACATCCTTAAATTCTACTATAGCCATTATGTATTTCCTCCGTTTAGCAAAGTTAGCATAAACTAACCTTATGATATAAATAAAGCAGCGCTAACACCAGTTAGACGCTGCTAACCATAATATATAGTATAATACTAATGTGTCATTTTGTCAACTGCCACGAAAAATTACTTAAAAGTTTTCTTATGACTATATGCAAATGGTGGCAAGGATCTGCTCCCTGCCACCGTAAACAAATAAAACTATTTTCAGTTATTCGAGCAATACTCAAAAACATTTTCCGTCTTTACAGTCAACTGCATTTCCGCAACGATAGCAAAGCTCGTTTGGGCATTGCTTCTTTTCCGTGAATTCAACAATATTTTTCACTGTTGTTTCCGCAATATTTTCCAACGCTTCCTCGGTAAGAAATGCCTGATGTGATGTAACTATAACATTTGGCATCGATATAAGCCTTGCAAGTGTATCGTCCTCCATGATATGCCCTGAATTATCTTCAAAGAACAGATCTGACTCCTCCTCATATACATCAAGACAAGCTGCGCCGACCTTACGGGATTTGATCCCCTCCAGAAGTGCTTCGGCATCAACCAAGGCTCCTCTTGAAGTATTAAGAATTACAACACCTTTTTTGCATTTGTCAAGTGCAACTGCATCAATGATATGGTTTGTTTCCTCTGTCAATGGACAATGAAGCGAGATTATGTCGCTGCCTGCCAATAACTCATCAAGTGTAACATATCTTACGGTATCTCCGTCGTCAAGTCCTGCTACCGGAAACTTATCATATGCCAGCACCTTCATACCGAAGCCGCGACAAATATCAATAAATACCCGTCCGATACGACCTGTGCCTATTACTCCTACTGTCTTTCCGTGGAGATCAAAGCCTGTAAGTCCGGATAGACTGAAGTTAAAATCCTTTGAACGAATATATGCCTTGTGGATACGGCGGATGGATGTCAAAAGCAGAGCTATAGCGTGTTCAGCAACTGCATACGGCGAATATGCCGGCACTCGAAAAACATGAAGCTTTCCGAAAGCATGCTTCATATCCACATTGTTAAAACCTGCACACCGCAGAGCAAGTAATCGCACGCCCATTTCGGCAAGACGGTCAATTACCGCAGCATTTACTGTATCATTTACAAAAGCGCAAACACCGTCATAGTTTTGAGCCAGATCAACAGTATCCTCGTTAAGCTTGGTTTCAAAGTATTTAAAAGTGATACCATACTCTTTGCCGTATTTATCAAACGAGGGCTTATCATACGGTTTTGCATCAAAAAAAGCAATTTTCATTTTAGTAACCTCCTAATCTTTCTGAAATTATTATAGCATAATCAACATTATATTTCTGTTGAAAATTCAACAATTTTTGAAAAAATTTATTTTTTTAAAATGCGGCAGAGAATTTGTACTATTCTCTGCCGCAAATTAAACTATTCATCTTTTTGAAACTCAAGTATATCTCCTGCCTCGCAATCAAGCACCTCACATATCGCCGCAAGTGTTGAAAAGCGGATCGCCGTTACTTTGTTGTTTTTAATTTTAGACAGATTGACATTGGAAATACCCACTCTGTCTGCAAGCTCATTGAGTGAAACTTTACGTTCAACCATCATTCTGTCTAATCGAAGTACTATTTTACCCACAACTATACCTCCTTACAGAAGTCCGTCAACATCTTGTTCAAGTTCTGCACCATGGATAAAAAACTGAGTCAGACAAAGGACGACAATTCCCATAATAATTCCACTCTGATCAACACTGATCTCAACAGCATCAGCACCTACAACAACGCGGATGATAATGCTCATAATCAATCCGATTACCGGAACAGCGATGGAGAAAATACCTATCTCCTTCAGCATACGGATATTATCCTTTTGAAAAGGTGTTGTTCCCTCTGACTTTTTGATGATAAGATAAAGATTGCGAAATACCATTGCCATAAGAGCAAAAATAATTACTGCGCCGATTGAAAACAGAGCGAGCGTTGTCGTATTAATTACACCTGAAGAATCTGCGGCTGTTACTTCGAAGCCATAAGCAGATATTTCTGCATTCTTCCTCAGAGCCTTGGTATCAATAAAATACTTAAGCCATTCAGGTGCTGCAACTGCACATACACCTGCTGCCGCCATAAGTCCTACTGCTACCCAATGTGCGATTTCCAGTATCTTCGTAATAATTTTTGCTGCTTTGATTATGCCTTTCATATTGCATACCTCCAGATATTTAATTGCAATTCTTATTTGCTGATGAGAGTATAACACAGAAATTAATGTTTGTCAATACTTTTTTAATGTTATTCATTAAATTTTATTTGTTTTAAATAAAATACATATTGTATTCTTAATTGATTTATGATATAATATTGATAAATCTGATTCAGGAGAACATAATCAATGGACAAATTACTTTATAATATGATATTCAAAAGAAAATCATTTCATTTATTTCGGGGTATTCAAAGTATCGACTTTTCATGCATAAAGAAAATCGAAGAGAAGTTCAGAACATTTAAACCGCTTGTTGAAGATATTAGAACAGGTATAAGAATCGTACCTTCGAAGCAAACCACCTGTAAGCGCGGTCAGGAATACTGTATTCTCTTATATAGCGAGAAAAAGGATAATTACCTGCAAAACATCGGGTATATAGGTGAACAGCTTGATTTGTATCTTGCATCTTTAGGCATCGGCGCTCTGTGGTTTGGAATAGGTAAGCCGGATGAGCATACATACAATGGGCTGGACTTTGTTATTATGATAGGGATAGCAAAGGTCGCTGATGATAAATTCCGTAAGGATATGTACAAAAGCAAAAGAAAGCCTTTAGATGAAATTTGGTTTGGAGAGTATTATAAAGATATAGGCAATATTGTGAGATTTACGCCGAGTGCCTGCAATACACAGCCATGGAAGGTCAAGGCAGATAAACACAAATTGGAGATATACAGATATAAGAAACCCGGCAAACGTGGAATAATGCCTGCCGATAAGGTGGCACACTATAATCGAATAGACATGGGTATCTTCCTTTGCTTTATTGATTTGTGCTTGATTCACAGCGATATTGCGTTCACACGAGAGATTCTTACAGACAATAACGATGACACGAGTGAAGAGGTTTTGGTTGCTGAATATACTTTATCATAGAAATCAAAATGCGTCGCTTTATAGCGGCGCATTTTGATTATTAAGACATTTGTTCCTTTACCAGATAAACGGTATAATTCTGCATTTTACTTTCTTTTTATACTCAGCATATCCCTTAAGTCCTTCTTCAAGAACTCTTTCTTCGTTTTTGATCCGTATAACAATGTATAATATACTCGCAGACCCTACCTTTCCAATATCAATACTCTTTATTTTTAAGCAATGTATGTTTAATATAATAAAAAGTTTCCTTCTCACCTTTTTCATTAAGCATAACAAGCAGACTTTCGAGCAGATCTGAAGTCTCCTTATGTATAACTCTTGTTTGTTTACCTGACATAAAATATTCGAGAGGATGAGAATCGGTATATTTATCTCCCCTGTATATTTTGCTCGCAGCGACACGGTCGCAGAACATTTCAATAACATAAATTAGAGGCATTTTAACCGGTTCAACCCTATGAGTTTCCATACTATAATCGTTCCAATATTCAAAATGATGACGGTTTCTGCCCTTATGATGCAGCCAAGCCTTTGAATAACCGTATTTTTCTCGTTCTGCTACATTGGGACTACGGTCGCCTGCATAATACTTAGCACCGCAGATAAACTCCGACGGCATATATTTAGAAAGATCGTGCAAAAGCCCACGGTACAAGATACCTGCTTTTGCACAATGCATAATCACCTTGTGACGGTGTCTTGTAATTGTAATAAAATGTTTTATCGGATGTGCCAAAACTCATTCTCCATGAAAATAATCATAAATTTTTTGTGCCGCAGACACAGTCATACCCTTAACCGCAGCAAGACTTTCAACATCAGCTGCTGCAATTTTATCCACCGACTTAAAAGCTTTAAGCAGATTTTCAGCCCTTGTTTTGCCGATACCATCTATTTGAAGCAGCTGCAACGATAACGCACTTTTTGAGGCTTTGCTGTGATGGTAGCTTATTGCAAAACGGTGTACTTCATCCTGCACGGTAGATATAAAAGTAAAAACGCTTCTTGTCGGTTTGATGGCAATCTCACCATACGGACCGACAAGTGCTCTGGTTTTATGATGAGAGTCTTTGACCATACCGAACACATTAGCCTGCATATTGTATTTTTCAACTACCGGCAGAACGGCTGACAGCTGACCTGCGCCTCCGTCAAGCAAGATAAGATCCGGCATGATGCCGAATTCATTATCAGTTTCTTTATGCTTTTCGTATTCCTGCATACGACGCTCCAGAACTTCACGCATAGACCCATAATCATCCTGCCCGGAAAAGCTCTTTATAGCAAATTTGCGATATGCATTTTTATATGGCTTTGCATCGCAGAACACGACCATACCCGCTACATTGTGAGTACCTGCGGTGTTGGATATATCATACGCTTCAATGCGGCGTGGTATTCCTTTAAGCCCCAACAGACTGCGAAGTTCATCAAGCACCTGCGTCTGTCGGATCTTCATACCCTCCTTTTGCGCAACACGCTCTGCGGCATTCTCTCTACACATATTGAGAAGTTCTTTTTGTTTTCCCTTAAGCGGTACAAACAGCGATACTTTTTTATTAATTTTTTCTGATAAATACCGCTCTATGCTCTCGTTATCCTCAGGCATTTTGTCTAGCAATATCTTCTGCGGAATATCGCTTCGGATAGAATAATACTGCATTAAAAATTCACTTCGCAAACCTTTATCATCAGAAGCAGCATCGACGAAGAAATGCTCACGGTCACACAGCCTTGCATTGCGGAATACAAACAC
>JAXJVX010000230.1:0-4054 GCA_036308305.1 Acutalibacteraceae bacterium
CAACCTGGGATCCGGTTCAAGCCGGGAAACAGCACCGCTCGTTTTAAAGGAACTCGGTGTGAGTGAAATCTACTTAAATCCGATTTTTGAAGCACATTCAAATCACCGTTACAACACCGCAAACTATTTGAAAATTGATCCGACACTCGGTACTGAAAAAGATTTTATCAGCCTTTGCAAATCTGCTCACAAATTAGGTATGAAAATCATACTCGACGGCGTGTTCTCACACACCGGCTCGGATAGCATCTACTTTAACAAGGAAAAAAGATACGAAGGCGGTGCGTATAACGACAAAAACTCGCCGTATTACAGTTGGTTTAACTTCAATAAATGGCCCGGCGATTATCAGTCGTGGTGGGGCTTTGATACATTGCCTGAAACCATTGAAACCGATGAAAGTTTTGCGGAATTTATCACCGGTGAAGACGGCGTAATCAACTATTGGATGAACCTGGGTGCAGACGGTTTTAGATTGGATGTTGCAGATGAATTACCCGATTCATTCATTGAAAAAATCCGTACTGCTGTTAAACGCGCCAACAAAAACGGTATTCTCTACGGTGAGGTATGGGAGGATGCGTCCAATAAAGAAGCATATTTTGTAAGACGAAAATATCTGCTCGGCTCAGAACTCGACAGCGTTATGAATTATCCTTTCAAAGAGGCTATTTTAGGCTTTGTCAAGGGATATATGGGCGGTACTGATTTTATAAATGCGGTAATGACCATCTTGGAGAATTATCCGAAGCCATCAGTTGATGTTTTAATGAACTTGCTCGGCACTCACGATACACCGCGTATTTTGACTGAATTAGTCGGAGAGAATGCCGGCAATCGCACAAGAGAATGGCAAGCGGCGCAACATCTGCGTGATTGGCAATATGAAAAAGGCTTTAAAATGCTAAAACTCGCAACCGTTTTGCAGTATACTTTGCCGGGTATTCCCTGTGTTTACTATGGTGATGAATTGCTGACTGAGGGCTACCGGGATCCGTTCAACCGCACTTGCTTTGATTGGGATAAACTCACTGACGGCTGTTCAAGTGTGGATTGGTATGCTCGTCTGGGCGAAATTAGAAAATCCTGTCCCGCACTCGACGGCGGTACATTCTTGCCTGTTCAGTCTGAAAAAGATTTTATGACATTCTTGCGTATTAAAGACGGTCACGAATTGTTTGTCGCAGTCAACCCTTCGGATAGAGATAAGCAAGTATGGTTGTTGCCGGGATGGCAAAACGATGAAGTGTTGATTGGTATTCCGCCCGAAAAAGGCGTACTTCAATTACCCGCAAAGACCGCCGCAATCCTTAAAAGAGTACCCAGAGAAAGAGATTAAACAAAAAACGGCTGATTCAGCCGTTTTTTTTGCCCTGTAAAGTGGGGGGATTCACATTCTTATATGAAGTCAATATATGACTTAGTGTAAATAATATTAATGACTTGCATCAAAAACCCCCGAATCATTACGAATCGGGGGCAAAATCTTTAGTTATCCAAAGGCTTCATTGTTGGGAGCCTCGAAAGTTAATCGGCACAACTCTTCGTAAGTCTCAGTAAACCCCCATCTTGCAGGGTTCTTCTTGTCTGAGTCTTACGCAAATCTTCATAAACGTTCATACAACCTGTTTTAATTGGCGTAAGATTTGGCGTAAATTGGCGTAAGCAAAATTATTGACCGAAGCAACTGTCAAGTCCCTCAAATTCCTTCTGCTTTAGTTCTTGGGTCACGTCGACATAAATATCCATCGTGGTTGTAATGTCCTTGTGACCAAGCACATCCTGCATCACCTTGATATTTATTCCTTGCTCACAAAGACGTGTGGCAAAGGTGTGTCTCAAGGAATGGCAACTGAACAGCGGGAGCAAAAGCGGAAACTCTGCATCGTCGGGAGCGTTATCAAGGATCTCATTGTTGCAATCTCTCACAATACGACGAATAGCTTTGTTGAGCGTTCCCTGGTGCTGCGTTTTGCCATAACGGTTTATAAATATAAAATCCGTATAGCCGTCAACGATCACTACGCAGCGTATTTCTGCATCCTCTTGATACTGCTTTTCCTGCAGGAAGGCATCTCTTACAAAATCCATCATGGGTATCGTGCGTGTGCCTGCTGCAGTCTTAGGCGTGTTAACGGCAAAATGGCAATGCTTGGAGCCACCCTTGTTGTAGTACACAAGAGTATGATTGACGTTGATGAGTCCTTCGTCCAAATCAATATCACACCATCGTAGTCCTGTGAGCTCACCTACACGCATTCCTGTACCAAGCATAATAGAAAACACCGGATACCAATGGTTATAAATGGGACTATTCTTCAGGAAATCCAAAAACAGTTTCTGCTCCTTGACTGTTAAAGCCTTCCGCCTTTCCTGTTGGAAATTGTGTGTCTGCTTTAATTCTTTGAGCAAACGGTCAGTTGGATTTACACGAATGTACTCATCATCCACCGCCAGATTAAACACTTGATGCAGAAGGTTATGAACGGTGTCCATAGTAGACACACTCATAATCTTTTCATCGACAAGGTAGTTGTAAAAGCGACGCACATCGGACTTCTTTACCTCCAACAACCTGGATCTGCCAAAACTCTTTCGGATAAAGTTGTTATACATATAACAATAGTTCTGGAAGGTATTGTCCTTGAGTCCACGCTTTAACGTGCACCACATATCAAACATATCGTTGACCGTGATGCGCTTGTTCTCCACCCTAATGCCGTCTCGCTTATCACTGATAATCTCTTCTTCTTTTTCACGGAGCTCATCAAGTGTGGTGGCATATATGGTGTGGCGTTTTCCGTCCGGTGTGGTCCAACGGTAATCGTATGTACCATTTTTCCGTTGCGATTCGCCCTTACGAAGCTTGATGCGGTTGCTGTCAAGTCGTTTGCTTACAGTATTCTTTTTTTCTGCCATAATAGCATCTCCTTTCCTCGTGTGAGAAAAGGTTTTGCAATTTGGTTATTTAATTATATAGCAGATACGCCGATTTTTCAAGTACCTTCCCCACACAAAAGCGTGACTTTGGATTTTATATCGAGTATGCTCTCTCGATATATTCGTCAAGCTTTCTACGTTTCAGTAATCTCTTTGTGCCAACCCAAAGCACAAACTCACAATCCTCCTTGTCTGAGAGCTCTCTTAATTTATGTACTCCTATACCGGAATAAGCAGCAGCCTCTTCCAAGGTAAGATTTGATTTTTCCCAGACGGGAACTTCTTTTTTGATCATCTTTAAACTCCTTTCTGACGGAACAAAAAAGACCCTGGAGGAGGCTCTCCAAGGTCAATAAAAAACAAGTGAGTCTGGTTGGACCCACTTGTTCACGCTAACATTATAACAGATTCACGTTCACTTGTCATCGGCAAAATATCGTCTTTTTATAGGCGAAAAATGGGCATAAAATAGGCAGCCCGCAATTTAGGTGGTATATTCTATCCTTGCTAGGATATACTATATAATATAACTGCGATGAAAACGACACTCAACAGTTGACTTAATCGCAAAGTTGTGATATACTTTAATCACTGAGAAAGGAGTATTAAATTTATGTATATTAACAGAACTGTAGAAAATGCAATACTTGCTGCGGGAGAATCCTTCCCTTGCGTAGTAGTTTACGGTCCGAGACAGGTGGGCAAATCCACCACCATTGACCGTTTGTTTGGAGATAAATATAAAAAGGTAACTCTTGATGATGGTGAAGACCGCGCACTGGCTCTCAGCAACCCGAAATTGTTTTTGGAGAGTTACGGTTGGCCTATCGTTATCGACGAGATACAAAAGGCTCCAAAGCTTCTGGACGAGATCAAGAAAATTATCGATGAGCAACGTCTTACCTGGATGAGAACCGGTGAAGAAAGAAAACTGATGTATATTTTGACCGGATCTAACCGCTTTGAGCTTCAGGAAGGCATTTCCGATTCTTTGGCAGGACGCTGCGGTGTCATCGATATGGCATCCTTTACCTTTGCCGAAAAGAATGGCTATAATGCTCCTCTATTCAATCCCGAAATCAGTGAGATAAGAAAAAGAGAAAATGACGGCAGA
>JAXJVX010000231.1:0-2950 GCA_036308305.1 Acutalibacteraceae bacterium
CTTTAATTGTTGCCGTGTTATTAGTTGTTGCTTTTGCTTCTTGCAGAAGTGTTGAAAAAGAAAATAAGGAAAGTATATCTGCTTCTGACATAGAAATTTTAGAAAATAACGAAAAAGAAATCGATACATCGGTTTCTACATTGCTAACAGAAAATACGGATGCGACAAGCGAGAACAAAACAAGTGAAGCAGACGATTTGAATGTACAGCCGGTTTCGATGAATGATGCACTTTTTATCGGAGATTCCCGAACAGTTGGAATAATGGAATACGCAGGACTAAAAGATGCCAATTATTTTTGCAGCACAGGTATGAATGTGTTTGATATAAAGAAAGAACGGCTTTCGGTTCCAAGTATGGGTAAGGTAACCCTTGATGAGGTGTTATCTAACAAAAAATATGGTAAAATATATGTGATGCTTGGAATAAACGAGTTGGGTTATGAGTTTAAAAAAGTTATAAATAAATATAATGACTTGATTGAATTTATAGAAGAAAAGCAGCCTGATGCCACAATTATAATACAGGCAAATTTGCACGTTTCAAAAAAACTAAACGATAGCGATAATTATATCAACAATAAAAATATCAACAAACTAAATGCTGAATTGGCAAAAATCGCAAACGGAAAAAATATATTTTATATTGATGTAAATAATTTGTTTGATGATGGCGGTGGGAATTTATCTGCCGACAAAACATCCGACAATGCACACCTATATGCGAAATATTATGTTGAGTGGGGGGAATGGATTTGCATAGAAACTGCAAAACTATGTAAGGAGGATTAAACTTGATGGATAAGGATACATTTTGCGAACAAATAAGACTTCACGAAAAAGCAATGTATGATTTGGCTTTTTCACTGGTCAGAAACGATACGGATGCGGCTGATATAATAAGTGAAGCAATTCTTCGTGCATACAAAAATCTCAATTCATTAAAAAGCAAAAAAGCATTTAAGACTTGGATTCTAAAAATAATACATAACACAGCGGTTGAATACATACGAAAAAACACAAGAATAATTCCTATACAGGAAGTCGTAATTGCGGGTGAATTTGAAGAAACAGATACCGAAACAAAGCTGACTGTATGGCAGGCAGTTAACACGCTTAAAGAACCGTATCGAACAGATATAATACTTTACTATTATGAGGATTTACGGATTGATGAAATTGCAAAAATCACAAACACTAATGCGATTGTTACAAAACAACATTTATCCCGAGCGAGAAAAAAACTGCGGGAAATTTTGAAGGAGGATTTTGCGAAATGAGTGAATTTGATAAGTTTATAAAAACAAAAATTAAAGAAGAAAACCGGCAAATCCCCGATAGTGTTAAATCACAAATTGAGCAAACGCTCTCATCATTGCCCGAACAGGAACAGAAAGTACTCAAATTTGAACTGTTCCCGAAAATCATGGCCATAGCGGCTTGTTTTATATTCGTGTTTCTCGTTGTACTTCCTAATTGTAGTACGGTATACGCAAAGGCGTTAGAAGAAATACCTGTTATCGGAAATATTGTAGAAGTTGTAACTATCCGCAACTACTTTTATTCCGACCGTAATCACGAAATGGATATTGATGTTCCTAAAATTGAGGGTAACGAAAGTCAGGCGGCAGATTATATCAATAAAGATGTTGACGAACTGACAAAAATATTAGTTGACAGATTTAATATGGACTTGGAAGAAATCGGAGATAAAGGTCATAGTGGTATATATGTTGATTATGAAGTGGTAACAAACACAGAAAATTGGTTTACTTTGAAAATCTGTGTTCACGAAGCGGCGGGTAGCAGTAATACCTACTATAAATATTACCACATTGACAAGCGTGGCTATAAAATTATAACGCTAAAAGACCTTTTCATTGACAATGAATATTCTGCTGTTTTAGAGAACGAGCTTCGCCGTCAAATGAATATAGAGATGGCTGGAGATAACAGCAAAATTTATTGGACAGAAAATGCGGAAATCGGACAGGACTTTGTAAAGCTCAGTGATGAACATAATTTTTACTGGAGTGAAAACGGAGACCTTGTAATTGTTTTTGATAAATACGAGGTAGCCCCCGGCTATATGGGTACACCGGAGTTTGTAATCGAAAAAGAACTGTTATCCGATATTCTTAAATCCGAGTACAAATAGTCCATATCCGTTGCTATTTTCAAATTGCTTCCTTATGTGGCGTTAACATTGGGGCAGTGTCCTTTTTTCATACTTGCATCGATTGTTTTGTGATAGAAAATAAGTATATGTGAAAAAGTAATATAATGAAAAAACCCCGGCGGTCACGTTAGTGAAGGCCGGGGACTGTGTTTCGCGAAATTTTTATATAATACCTACTGTAGTAAAGAAGATCATTATGGTTTATACAAGATCCAACATCTGCTGTAATGCAAAAGGCATAGAGGAGTTTGCCGTATAAGCCTGTTTGGCATCTTCGTTGTCATCTGGTTCTTCCTGGTTTAAATATTCCATGAAAATTCTGATAAAATCAAGATAATCATCATACTCAAAGGACAGGGACTCATTTAACTGGTCCACAACCTCCTGAATTTCTGCATCTACTTCCTCTACAGTAAGATTAGCAGTGGCAGTGGTTGTCTGTGTTTGTATAGCGGTTGCTGGGACAGTAACACCATCTGTAAGATAACCGGTGATTTTCTTGATATAATTTTGTGTCTCCTTAAATGGAGGTACACCGCCATATTTTGCAACATTACCAGAACCGGCATTGTAAGCTGCCAGAGCGTAGGTAACATTGCCATCATATTTATCAAGTAACTGCGATAAATACTTTGTTCCTCCCATAATATTCTGCTCCGGATTAAAGGCATCCTTTACACCTAAAGATTTCGCAGTGGATGGCATTAACTGCATCACGCCTTGGGCACCGCAGCATGACACGGCTTTTGCATTAAAATTAGATTCTGCTTTA
>JAXJVX010000232.1:0-6746 GCA_036308305.1 Acutalibacteraceae bacterium
ATCCCGGGAAACAGGTCACACGCTTGTTTTCAAGCAATCCTTTGTGACCTAAGATCGATGGTGCTGCACATATTGCACAGATAAGCTTGTTTTCTTTTACAGCCTTATCGATAAACTCACTGACTGTTTTAGATTTTTCAAGATTGAGCGTACCGGGCATACCACCGGGTAATACGATTGCATTAAAATCTACTTCAGTTGAAATCTCCAGATCGGAAATATCAGCTAAAACATAAATATTATGTGCTCCGCATATTTCCTGCGAACCAATTCCTACTGTAACTACATCAAGCTCGCATCTGCGAAGATAATCAACGGTTGCAAGTGCTTCTATCTCTTCGAAACCGTCTGCCAGAAATACATAGATCATTTATTTTAGTTCCTTTTCCAATATTGTAATGATTTCATCTGATATGCTGGTGATTGGACGAATACATCCGTTTGCAGAGCATTTAATAACACTCCAACCAAGCTTTTCTGCAGAATAAAGAGCTGCTTTTCTGCATTTGTTCAAATATTCAACGTCTTTTTCATGGATATCCTTTTTGCTTTCATCGCCGTGATATCTTCCGCTCATAAGCTTTTGAGATGCTTGAGGATCCATGTCAAGATAAATAACCGTGTCAGGCTTCGGGATACCCAGATAGTCAAATTCATAAGAATATAACCATTCCAAGAATTCATCCCATTTATTCATTGGCAACTTGCTTGTTTGGTGAACAGCGTTTGAAGTAGTATATCTGTCTGCTAATATGACAACACCGTTTTCATAATCCTTACTCCAATGCTGTTTATAGCTCGCGTATCTGTCGACCGCATAGAACGATGCAGCTGCATATGCATTAACATCAGATGGATTTGAGCCGAATTCGCCGTCTAAATACATTTTAACAAGAGTACTTGATCTATCTTCATAATCAGGAAGCTTGATCTGACGGTAATTGATGTTTTTGCTGTCAAAATACTTCTTGATTTGCTCTATCTGCGTCGATTTTCCGCTGCCGTCAAGTCCTTCAATAACAATTAACTTATTCAATTTCAGTTATCCTCGCTATATTTTTGGCGTACTTCCACAATCTTTCCGCATGACATTTTTCCTTCAGGGCATTTTCCACGCACGCAAGGAGGTCCGGCATATTTGAATAGATTAGGAGCTACTTCTTTGCATAGGGCAAGCATCTTATCAGCAAGCTCCTGTATTTCCCACTGTGCTCTGTTACAGCAACGATGGCTAAAGAAATTCATCAGACTTCTGGCATTGAAAGTAGCTACCATTTTTGTGTCGCAGGAGTTCGGCAAAACGAATCTTGCATCCTCAATAGCCTTTTTTGAAGCTTTTTTCTTTGCCTCCTTTTCATCAAGCCCGTCCGAAATCATCATTTTATAATGATGATTTTGCAGAATGTCTGTCAAACTATCGTAATGTGCTTTTGCCTCTTTCATTGCAATAAGGTATTCTTCTTTTGCTTCAGGGATAGCTTCAATTTCGTGAGGCACGATATACTCAAATTCTGATTTATTGACATAACGTTGGCTTTGGACAGAGTATGATGCTATTCTGTGGCGGGTTATCTGTGCAAGCAAAGCTCTTGAGACTCCTTCTATTGCAAATGTAAAAGAAGCGTGCTCAATAGGGCTTTCATGCCCGATTTCGGAAAGCATTTCAACGAATGAAGCAGCTTTTTCGTTGTCAAGACCGCAAAGAAGATCATCTACACCGGATTTTGAATAGCAAAGCTTGGCTGCTGCTGCTATTGTCTTTTCTGGATCGGGTGTATGTGCAATAAGTGTAACTTTCATTATATGTACCTCACAAATAGATGATGAGAAATTAATAAATATATTATAGCAAATTATTATATTAATATCAATTGCAAATTTCATATTTACACTTGTTTTTTATATGGAAATTAAGTATAATGTATCTTGAGGAGTTGTAGTTATGATTTTTGATTTTATCGAAGCGATAAAAGATGCGGATGTAATGTCTGTTATATCTATACTGTTGTCATCGGCAATACTGATTTTTTTGTGCTTCCCTGTTCATGAGTCCGCGCATGCATGGGCAGCTTATCATATGGGCGACGGCACTGCAAGATCGCAAGGAAGAATTTCTCTAAACCCTACAAAACATCTTGATCTATTGGGTACTGCTATGATGCTTATATGCGGTGTTGGATACGCAAAACCGGTACCTGTAAATCCGTTTTTCTTTAAAAACAGAAAGCTTGGTATGGCTATTACTGCGATCGCCGGACCTATATCGAATTTCATTATGGCAATAATTGCAGTTTTTATTTATGTTTTAAATTTAAATGTATTGCTTCCTCTTATATATAGATATGAATTCGGCCTGATAGCTTGTCAGGTTATAAATATTGTATTTTTCTACATTGGTTGGATAAATATTTCACTTGGAATATTCAATATGATACCCGTTCCTCCGTTTGACGGTTCGAGAATTCTTACTTTAATCTTACCGGAACGCATTTATTTTAAGATTATGCAATATGAGCGTGTGATCTTTTATGTATTTATGGCACTTTTGCTTTTTGGCTTTCTTGACGGTTATCTTTCGACAGCTTGTGAAAATGTGTTTAATGCATTGGTGCATATTTTTTCTATTCCGTTCGGAGGTCTTTGGTAATCAATGAATGAATTGAACTTTACATTAAGCGATTTTGAAGGACCTCTTGACTTGCTTTTGCATTTGATATCAAAAAACAAATATAATATCAATGATATTCCTATTTCAAATCTTGTCGATCAATACATAGAACAGATTAATCTATATAAAGAATTTGATATGGATATTGCTAGTGAATTCCTTGAAATGGCATCACGCTTGATATATTTGAAAACTGTCAGCTTATTACCTAAACATGAGGAAGCAGAAACTTTAAAAGCAGAGCTTACCGGCGAACTTATTGAGTATCAGCTTTGCAGACAGATGGCGCAAAAACTTTCAACTATGACCGAAGGTTTTAAAACAGCCGTGCGCTCCCCTGTTAAGGTAGATATTGATAAAGCGTATAAACGAATTCACGAGCCGGATGTTTTGGTTCGCAGTTACCTTGATGCAGTTGGAAGAGGTCTTAGAAGGCTTCCTCCTCCTGCTGAAGCATTTACACCTATTATTTCTAAAAAGATAGTGTCTGTTTCATCAAGAATAATCAGGGTATTGAGAAATTTATGGAACGGAAAGTCAGTACCGTTTAAAGCTTTATTCAAAGGCGCAAAATCGCGTTCGGAAGTAGTTGCAACATTTTTGGCTGTGTTAGAACTAGTAAAGGTAAAACGCATTGTTACTGATGGCAGCGGCGAAGAAATGACAGTTAAAATCGACAAGGAGAAGAGAAACATTGGAAAACAAGAAGTCAATACTTGAATCGATACTGTTTTCCTGCGGTGAGCCGATCGAAATGGATCGTGTTGCACTGGTTATGGAGATAGATATAAACGAGTTGGATGAGATTTGTAATGAACTTGCAAATGAATACGACAGTGCAAAACGCGGAATTCAGCTTATAAAACTTGATAATAAGCTTCAGCTATGTACAAGACCGGAATATTTTTCATATGTTCGTGCAATACTTGAATTAAAGAGAAATACCGTTTTGTCGCAAGCGGCATTTGAGGTATTATCGGTAATTGCTTATAATCAGCCTGTCACTAAAGCAGTTATTGAACAGGTGCGCGGTGTTGATTGTTCGGGTGTTGTTGCAAGTCTTGTTGAAAAAGGTTTGATTGAAGAAAAAGGCAGACTTGATCTTCCGGGCAGACCGCTAGTTTACGGTACAACTGATGATTTTCTGCGTTGCTTTTCACTTCAAAGCCTTGCTGATCTTCCACCCCTCCCTACCAAAACTGAAGATGCAACCAAACAGAGTGAAGAAACCGAAAGTACTGAAGAATAATATTTCTTTTAAATGAAAGGAGTGGCTCACGATGAGCACAAACATCAAAGACATAATGGAGACCACCATCAATAAAATCAAAGAAATGGGCGGAGCTGATACTATTACCGGCGATCCTATCAAGCTGGATAACGGAATTTCTATCATTCCCGTATCAAAAATCAGTTATGGATTCGCTTCGGGCGGTTCTGATTTTCCGTCAAAAACACAAAAGCAAATATTTGGCGGCGGTGGAGGTGCAGGTGTTACAGTAACACCGGTAGCCTTTATCGTTATTAACAAAGACAGTGTTAAGATAATGCGTGTCGATTCGCAGGAAAGCGAAATAGAAAAAGCCGTTAATGCAATACCGGCAATGGTTGATACTGTTGAAGGATTATATGACAAATACAAGTCAAATAAGGAAAAGAAGAACGAAGAAACGCTGTAAATAATTTGCTGCCTGTCGCATATAGTTTATAGGCAGGTGATAGATTTGTTTAGAAGAATATTATCGGTAGTTATGGTTTTGCCGATTTTTCTGTACGTTCTTGAATTTGAGTGTTTTGCAGTATCCGCTTCATCGTATGTTTTGTATGATCCGCTGCTTGATGAGATATATTCAGGTGTTGATTATAATGTTAAAAGGTCTATGGCAAGTACAACGAAAATCATGACCGGTCTTCTGCTATGTGAAAATGCCGACCTTGAAAAAGAAATCACAATTACAGATGATATGCTTAAGGTAGAAGGCACATCTATCGGTATACGCAGCGGGGACACTATTAAATATGAGAATTTATTATACGGCCTTCTGCTTGAGTCAGGTAATGATGCTGCAAATGCGATAGCTATTTCGCTTTGCGGTTCATATTGTTCGTTTGCTGCAATGATGAATAAACGAGCAAGTGAGATCGGCATGACAAATACAAATTTTGTGACGCCAAGTGGATTGGATGATGATGATCATTATACTACGGCATACGATATGGCATTGCTTGCAGCCGTTGCGATGGAAAATGATCTTTTTAAAAAAGTTGTTTCCTCCAAGACTTATAAAAGTGTTTATAACAACGAAGGCACAGTTGTTACATATTATAATCACAATAAGCTGCTTGGTACATACGAAGGAATATGCGGGATTAAGACCGGTTTTACGAAAAAATCCGGAAGATGTCTCGTTTCGGCCTGTGAGCGCAACGGCAGAATGCTGATAGTGGTTACGCTCAATGCTCCTGACGATTGGAACGATCATAGATCTCTTTATGATTATGGCTATTCCCTATTCGATACCTTTACGCTGGGCGGTGATGAAATATATACCGAATGTATCGTTGGCGGAAGCATTGATGCAATAAGCGTTGTAAGTACAAGCGAAGATGTGTATTTAAATACCAAAATTGCTGATAAATTAGAACGAAAAATTATGCTTTCTCAATTTACATATGCGCCTGTACATTGCAGAGATGAAGTTGGTAAGGTATGCTATACTTATAATAACGTGCTGATTGCAGAACTACCTCTTATTGCTAATCAGTCAGTTGGCGTTAAATCAGCACAAATTAAAGAAGAAAATAAGATGTTAAAAATATTCAAAGATATATTGTCAATAAAATAAAGCGGAGAATGAATAATGGTTGAAAAAATCAGATTGCAAAAATTTTTGTCTGCTTGTGGTGTTGCATCACGAAGACAGGCAGAAGTTATGATTGCAGATGGAAAAGTAAAGGTCAACGGAAAAACAGCACAGATTGGTGACAGCGTTCATCCATACGCTGATGTTGTTGAGATCGGGCAAAAGCGTGTGCGACCTGACAAAGAGCGTAAATATATAATGCTGCATAAGCCACGAGGCTTCGTTACATCTATGAATGATGACAAAGGTAGAAAAGATATTACACTGCTTACAGAGGATGTAGGAACCCGTGTCTACCCTGTCGGCAGACTTGACAGAAATTCTGAAGGTTTACTTTTGCTTACAAATGACGGCGATTTTGCTAATATGATGATGCATCCACGCTGCCATGTGCCTAAAACATACAGAGTTACTGTCAGACCGCCGTTTTCGGATGATGCTCTTGCGGCACTTTCACAAGGTGTTGTGCTTGACGACGGATACAAAACACAGCCTAGTGATGTTAATGTTGTTGTTAATGAAGATACAAGAGTTGTTTTTAACATAACGATTTATGAGGGTAAAAATCGTCAGATACGAAGAATGTGCGAGGCTCTTTCGCTTGAACTTATACGCCTTAAGAGAATTGCGATAGGCGAGGTCAGACTTGGTATGCTGCCACAAGGTAAATGGAGAGAATTATCTGAACTTGAGATCCGTTCATTATATTCAAGTTCAAAGCGTGATTTCAAATCAAGCACAGTAAGGAATAAGAAAAGGAGATAGCCAATGATAGAGATTAAGCATCCTACCGCTGAACAAAAAGAACATCTCGGAATAAAATATGATGCATATATTGCAGTAGAGAATAATGAAATATTGGGATTTTGTGAATACTATTGCGCAGATGGCATTACACATCTTGAAAAGGCAGAATGTGAAGAAACAGCATTGCTTGACGGACTTATCAGACAAACTATGAGCAGTTGTCTTGATAACGGTTGCGAAGAAGCAGTGTTCACGCCTCAAGTTAAGAAAGAAATGGTTTTGTTAAAAATAATCAAAGAAGATGATAATAAATTAAATGTTCTTGACTTTTTCTTAAAAATTAACGGTTGTGCAAATATTTTTTAAAATTCACTTGACAAGCAGTTAAAATATTGTTATAATATTGCTTGTTGTGTTACGAGTTATTAGCTCAGTTGGCAGAGCACCTGACTTTTAATCAGGGTGTC
>JAXJVX010000233.1:0-6485 GCA_036308305.1 Acutalibacteraceae bacterium
GTTTTAACCAACAATGCCCATTTCTTTATACCAAACAAGAAATGTATAAACTGTCCATATTTTGCGGCTGTTATCTTTTTTACCGTTTTTATGTTCATCCAAAAGTTTGATAAGAAGCTTTGTATTAAAATATTTTTTAGCAGTTTCGGATATAAATGCATCTTTAACAATCGTGTAATATTTATCTTCTTTAAGCCAAACCCTAATAGGTACCGGAAAACCAAGTTTCGGCTTTTTTGCCGTTTTATCAGGCAAAGTTTTCTTAGCAGCCATTCGAAGAGCAACCTTGGTAGTTTCTCCGTTTACACGCTTGCCAACAGGTATTGTTTGTGCAAGTTCCATAACCTTTTTATCAAGGAATGGAACACGGAGCTCCAAAGAATTTGCCATACTCATTTTATCAGCTTTTAGAAGAATATCTCCCATTAGCCACATATGAATATCAAGATACTGCATTTTTGTTACACTATGTTCCCCTTTGACCTCATCATAATACTTACTGCAAAGTTCCATAGGGGCAGGTGCACAATCATTTTTCAGCACCTTCTTACGCAGTTTTTTTGAAAAGATATTAGCATTTCCGATAAACCATTCTTCAACTGTTTTGCCTCTGCGAACAAAGAAATTAAATCCCCTACCCTCAGGAAAACATGAAGCCAGCTTTGAAATAAGACGGCGTATTGCGAACGGTAATTTTGTATATTTGCCACCTGTAACAGGCTCTTGATATACTTTATATCCACCAAACAACTCATCAGCACCTTCGCCGGAAAGTACGACTTTGACATGCTGTGAAGCAAGCTTTGAGACGAAATACAAAGCTACTGCTGCGGGATCGGCTAAGGGCTCGTCCATATGATACTGAATTTTACCGAAGTTACCCCAATAATCCTCCGGGGTTATCACTTCACTTATATTTTCAACATCAATATATTCTGAGAATTCTTTAGCATAACCAATCTCATTATATTTTATATCCTCTCCAAATCCAACAGTAAAGGTCTTATCCACCTTTGCAGCAGAGGCAATGTAGCTTGAATCAATACCGCTTGAAAGGAATGATCCAACCTCCACATCACTGATTTTATGAGCATCAACCGACTCATTAATAGCATCATCAATTATATCAGCATATTCTTCCAGAGAATATTCACCGTCACAAGTAAATTCAGGATGCCAATAACGGCGCTTTTCCATTTTGCCGTTCTTTAAAGTAAAACAATGCGCGGGTAGCAGCTTATATACCCCGCTAAAGAATGTCTCCTCACCGGGTGAATATTGGAACGAGAGATAGCTTGAAAGCGCTTTTTCATTTAACGTCGGCTTAAACGCAGGATGCGGATAGAAGCCTTTGATTTCTGAACCGAAAACTAATGCACCATCGATAAAAGTATAATAAAACGGTTTGATACCAAACGGATCACGAGCAGCAAACAAGGTTTTATTATTCTTATCCCATATTGCAAACGCAAACATACCACGCAGTTTTTCAACAAGGTTTTCACCATACTGCTCATAACCGTGTATCAAAACCTCACTGTCTGAATTCGTTTTGAATTCGTGACCGCACTTGAGAAGTTCTTCACGGATCTCCATAAAGTTATATATCTCACCGTTAAACACAAGAACAAGCGATCTATCCTCATTAAATATCGGCTGATCCCCGCCTTCAAGGTCAATAATACTTAATCTGCGAAACCCTAGTGCAACATCATCGTCAACGTACGCACCTTCAGAATCAGGTCCACGATGTACTATCTTATCCATCATCTGATGAATTACATCATCAGCATTGTTACCAATTGTATTTGTAAAACCTAAAAAACCGCACATTTTGTATTCCTCCAAAATTAATGGCGTTACAGTATTACTGAAAAACAGCGGAAAGCAAAGCTTTCCGCTGAATTATGATTTGAATAAATAATCAATAAAGTCAGTGAAATCAAAAAAACTAATAAGATCATCCACTGAAAATATATTATCTAGAATAGCAGACGATATACACTAACTATAAAACAATTAATATTGATCAACTACATAAGGATCATTATTATCAGTTTGCTTAGGAGCAAACGGATCATCCCCAAACGGATCGTAAATCTCGCTACTTGATGTAATAATATCCTTAGAAATAAGATCTATAATATTAAGTTCAGGCGATTCATATAATTTCATATTATAATACCTCACACTCATATATAATAATACAAATTAATACATCGTTATTATATTACAATTTTATCAATAATGCAAGCGAATTTTCGCATTTCGTGTATTTGCACAAAAATCGAAAAAGATTTTGCGCATTTTATTGTTTAGATGCCCAAGAGTCTTTCAAAGCAACTACTCGATTAATAACGATTTTATTATCATTCGTGTCTTTATCAATGCAGAAATATCCCTGACGCATAAATTGGAATGTATCACCTACATTTGCATTTACAACATCATCAGTTACTTTGCAATCACTCAAAACGATCATTGAATTCGGATTAAGATGCTCTGTGAAATCCTTAACGCCGGTTTCATCAGACGGATTTGCAACATTGAAAAGTCTGTCATAAAGACGGACTTCCGCATCTTTACAGTGCTTTGCGGATACCCAATGCAAGGTGCCTTTTACCTTTCTGCCATCAGGTGATTCCCCACCTTTTGATTCAGGATCATAGGTAACGTGGATAACTGAAATGTCACCGTTATCATCATACTCACAAGAGCTGTATTTTACAAAATAAGCACCCTTCAAACGAACCTCTTTTTCGGGGCAAAGACGGAAGTACTTTCTGTTAGGCGGCTCAAGACAAAAATCGTCTTGTTCAATATAAAGCTCTTTAGTAAAAATTACAGTCTTATTGCCAAGCTCAGGCTTCTCAGGGTTTATCTGTACTTCTATGGTTTCTTCAACATCATCCGGGAAATTGTCTACAACGACCTTGACAGGACGTAAAACAGCCATAGCACGTTCAGCATTCTTATTAAGGTTATCTCGCACACAAGATTCCAGCATCGAATAGTCTATAACACTGTTTGCCTTGGAAACACCGATCATATTAACAAACTCACGGATAGCAGCAGCAGGATATCCTCTTCTTCGCATACCGCAAAGAGTTGCCATTCTCGGATCATCCCATCCGTTTACTAAACCATCCTTCACCAGACGCAGACAACGGCGCTTGCTGGTTATAGTATAGCTCAAATTCATTCTGGCAAATTCGATCTGACGAGGTGCTTCGGGCCAATCAAGTTCCTTAAGTGGCCAATCATAAAGCGGTCTGTGATCCTCAAATTCAAGTGTACAAAGCGAGAAGGTCACGCCCTCTGCAGCATCGGAAATAGGATGAGCAAAGTCATACATAGGATATACGCACCACTTATTGCCGGTACGGTGATGTTCTGCATGAAGCACACGATAGATAATAGGATCACGCATATTCATATTTGGTGAAGCCATATCGATTTTGGCACGCAAAACCTTCGAGCCTGTCGGAAATTCACCAGCTATCATTCTATTGAACAAGTCAAGATTTTCTTCAACAGACCGGTCACGGTACGGGCTGTTTTTTCCCGGTTCAGTAAACGTACCTCTGTATGCGTTGATCTCCTCCGGTGTCAGATCACAAACATATGCCTTGCCCTGCTTAATTAGTTCAAAGGCACATTCGAGTATTTTATCAAAATAATCAGATGCATAATACACATTTTCTATTTTGAAGCCTAGCCATTTGATATCCTCAATAATTGCATCAACATACTCTGTATCTTCTTTGGTAGGATTGGTATCATCTAGACGCAAATTGCAAATACCGCCATATTTTTCAGCAGTTCCGAAATCTATGCAGATTGCCTTTGCATGACCGATATGAAGATAACCGTTCGGCTCGGGCGGAAAACGTGTCTGTACCTTTGAATATACTCCGTTTTCAATATCTTCATTAATAAATTCTTCAATAAAATTGGTTGGGGTGATATTAGATATGTCCATTGTTATTCCTCTTATTTATTATTTATCGCTTTTATCGCTGCATCGATCCTCTTAATACATCTTTCATAACCGATAAGCTGCATTACAGTGCAAAGATCAGGTGAATTAGTTCTTCCGGTAATAGCAACACGGATAACATTGCTCACATCGCCGACATGACCTTTAAATTTATCCGGCTCTTGCTTATATGCCTTGACATCTGGCGAGAAACCAAGCGGCTCACAAATAGATTTAACGGTATCAAACCATTTTGAATTATCTTCATCAGCAGAATAAACTTTTTTATACTCATTAAGAATAGCCGCTGCATCCTCTTTAGTGATATTTTTCGGCATTACGATATCGTCGCCGAACAACTCATCAAAGAAATACTCGCAGTATTCCTTAGCTCCGCGCCAAGTAGCAAAATCTTTTCTCGGCTTCTTTCCGCCTCTGCCTATTGCAAATATCGCTGTAACATAATCCTTTTTGTCACAAACAAGCCTATACATATCTTCATCATACTTGCTTGCCCATTCAATAAATAGATCTGCTACCTTGTCAGCACTGAATTTTGAAATAACATTCTTTGAAACATCGCAAAGCTTAGCATAATCAAATAGCGAGCCTGCCGGATTCATCTTTTTAGCAGAGAATTTAAAATCATCTATCGGTGCATCCTGATTTGCTCTTCGCCAATCCTCAAAATTTGAGTTAAGCACAGTCATAAGATATTCGATGACCGATTCCGAAGGAAATCCCTCAGCATGATAATAAGTTACCGCAAGTTCAGGATCCTTTCTCTTTGAAAGTTTGCGCTTGGACTCACCGTCCATCTTCATCAACGGGCCTATGTGCAGATACTTAGGAGTTCTAAATCCGAGTGCGGAAAACAACTGCACATGGAAAGGCAATGTAGAAAGCCACGAGTCATCACGCACAACATGGGTAGTACGCATCAAATGATCATCAACAGCGTGTGCAAAATGATATGTTGGAATACCATCGCTCTTCAAAAGAACATGATCGATATCGTTTTCGGTAAGTTCAAGGTTACCTTTAATAAGATCAGTAAACTTAACTTTATTCTCAATAGAGCCGTTTGAATGAAAACGAAGCACCCAACTACTGCCTTTATCAAGTTCAGCCTTAATATCTTCGATAGGTCTGTCACGCCATACGGCCCACTTGCCAAAATAGCCGAAATTAGCTTTTTCTTTTTCCTGTTTATCATGCATTGAAGCAAGCTCTTCTTCGGTACAGAAGCAAGGATATGCCATTCCCTGCTTTACAAGTTCTTTAGCGTACACATGATATATATCCTTTCGTGCACGCTGACGGTAAGGACCGTATTCACCCTTATCTCCGTCAATAACAGCACCTTCATCAAAGTTGATATTAAAGTTTTTCAGAGATTCAATAAGCACCTCGACTGCACCGGGCACCTCACGCTTTGCATCAGTGTCTTCAATACGAAGGTACAGAATACCATCTGACTGATGAGCCATACGCTCTGCGGTAAGTCCCATTACAAGATTACCCAGGTGTACAAATCCTGTCGGACTCGGTGCCATACGAGTGATAACCGCACCATCCTTTACATTACGCGGCGGAAACATTTTTTCTATCTCATCCGGAGATTTTACTACATCCGGAAACAAAAGCTCTGCTAATGCATTAAAGTCCATTTTTGCAACATTCCTCCATTTTCGTTAAATAACATTATGACAGAAAAATGCCAAAATATCAACTGTTTTTTATAATTTTATAATTTTATTTATTTTATATTTGTAATTTTCAAGAAAATATAGTATAATACACTTGAATATTTGCGAGGTGATTTTCTTTGGATATAAAAGTCGGCGATATTTTGCAGATGAAAAAGCCGCATCCATGCGGCAGCAAAGAGTTTTTGGTGCTGCGTATCGGAATGGATTTTAAGATCAGATGCAGCGGCTGTTCGCACGAAGTTATGCTGCCTCGTTCCAAATGTGAGAAGAACATTAAAAAAATTATCAGCGATCAAGGAGAATAATTGTCTATGTTTGAAAATCTCAAAGATGTTGAGGCTAGATATGAAGAAATTCAAATTAAATTAGCTGACCCTGCAACATTCTCTGATAATGAGCTTTTCAAAAAGCTTATGAAAGAAAACAAGCAGCTTACACCTATAGTGGAAAAATACCGTGAATACTGTGCTGCAGTAACTGCAGAGGCTGACGGAAAGGAAATGCTGAATGACAGCAGTATAGATGCTGATTTTAAGGCAATGCTTCAGGAAGAAATTGAGGATGCAAAGAACAGAGCTGCTGACTGTGCAGAGGAATTAAAGGTTTTACTCCTTCCCCATGATCCAAACGATGATAAGAATGTTATTGTTGAAATAAGAGGCGGTGCAGGCGGAGAAGAGGCTGCGCTCTTTGCGGGCGATCTCGTTCGAATGTACACTATGTATGCTGAACGCAAGAATTGGAAATTTGAAATACTTTCCGCAAGTGAAACAGAGCTTGGTGGATACAAGGAA
>JAXJVX010000234.1:0-3311 GCA_036308305.1 Acutalibacteraceae bacterium
GTATCCTTACGGGTACAACGCCTATTGATACCATTCTTTCGTGGCTTAAAAGGATGGTTGAGTTATTCAAAAAGCATCCCTTACAAGCCGAACTGATAAAGCTGAAGAACGATATTGAAAAGCTCTATAAACAGGCAAGTAAACAAGGCTTTGCGGACGATGAGGTTAGGTATAGCATTACACACTCCGGCGAAAATCTATATGATACACCGAACTCGTTAAAGCCGACATCTGAAGAAGAATGGCATAGCTTTATAAGGTCTTTTGCTAATAAAACAAACGACTTGAAAAAAGGTAAGCGCCGTAGTATAATTATTTACACGGAAGATTATGCTTATTACATCACTGCTGATGGATATCTAAGCGGTGTTATTGATGAAAAATTAAATTTAAACGATGGTGCAAAAATTAAGAGGAGTGATTTTGTTGACAGACCTACAAAATCTGTTAGTCGATTGGTTGAAGGCACTGAAAGTCGATTACGAAACAGCAAACGGAATTTATATGCTGCTTCAGACGGAGCAAGAACAAGAAATGATGTTGGAGTGGTTTCTAAAAAATCATCATACGGCAGACGAGCAGATGATATTGACGGAAGCCATAAGGATTCACAAGAGTTTGAAGCAATAGAGAAGCTTCCCATTGGTACAGTTGTTTTTGATGGCGAACAGGATATGCTGTTAGAGCGGATGCCGCAGGGAATAAATACCTTGAATTGTTAGATGAAGCAGGGTTAGATAACTCTGCTTTTTCTAATGGTGAGAAGTATTCTCTTGATATTGACAACAAAAATGATAAGCGGTATAATATAAATAATAAAACTAACAGAAAGGCAGAAAGCAATGGCAGAACAAATGAGTTTAGAGAGCTACAAAAGAGAAGTAGAAGATTATCTAATAAAGATGTTGAAACTTTCCACAGAGGTAGCAGAGCAGTCGATGAAGGACTACGAAGACAGCTTTCAAGAATTTTTAGACGAGAAATTTTCAGTTATTACAGCAGCAACGGCAATTCTACACAACTTCTAAAAAATTCTAAATATGGAATAGAATTTAAAATAGTTGAAGAAGTAGATGCTACACTTTTTCATGATGTTTTTGAAATAGTACAAAAATATTTGCGTAATCTGATATCCAACCTATTGCAATAAAAACGGCACACAAAGCTATAAATAAAACAGTTGATTTTTTCATAACGATAGCGTATAATAAAAGCGGATAGCCGAGGGATTGTTTCCAACCCCTCTACTTTTTAGATTACCGCTTGCGTTTGATTTTGATCTTTCGAACTTTAGCGGTTTTCTTTTTGCCTTTTTTAATGGTTACTATCAATGCAATTGTTGCTACGATGTTTGACCATTGTCAAGCGTTTTTTAAAATTTTTTCAAAAAAATCTATATTTTTTCAGCACTCCTAGTGGGGTGCTTTTATTATGCTCAAAAGGACGGTGATACCGTGAAAGATAAATTAAATGCAAGGCAAAAGAAATTTGCTGAATATTATGCCGAGTGCGGTAACATCGTGCAAAGTGCAACGAAGGCAGGATATTCAGAAAACTATGCTAACAGCAGAGCACATAGGTGATGAATGATGTCAGGCGAAAGACTACGAGTATAACGGCAAGGAGTTGACCGAATACGAAGCTACGCAGACACAGCGGTATATTGAGCGACAGATACGCAAATACAAGCGCGAGATTGCCGGACTTGATGCGGCAGGTCTTGATAGTACACAATCCAAAGGACTGCTCAAAAAATGGCAGGAACGTCAGCGAGATTTCATCGATCAGACGGGATTAAAAAGAGACTGGCAGCGTGAACGGGTGCAAGAATATTCCAAAAAGAAAAGTGTTGCAAATTCTAAAAAAGTGGTATAATATTGAATAGAAAGATTGAGCGCAGAGACCATAATACAGGTGCTTTTGCTAATCTTGAAATTCCAATGCAAAAAAGATATGTTCTTGATTTGTGTAAAAAATACAATATAGATACAAAGGGTCTTACATTTAAAATTCAGCGGTCGGAAGCTTTGCTAAAACTTAACTATTTTGGCAGTACCGATCCTAATGACATAGGAAGAATAGATTTGTTTCCTAACGCTTTTTGTAATGAAGAACAGTTGATTCGTACAATTATTCATGAAAAATGTCATGTGAAGCAGTTGAATAAATATGGCTCTAAATATGTTCAACAAAACCTTCTGTATATGGAGAAGGTTGCATATAGATTTGAAGATATTTATTATACTATACTGAAAGGGAGAGTTGGAACATGAAGTGGCTTAAAAATATTGAGAATATAGCAAATAATAATTCGCCCGGTGCTTGTCCGTTTTGCAAAAGCGAAGATACGGACTATAGCATTAAAGCAATCAAGCGTAATTACGGCTATGGTGTGGTATGGTGTAATTCATGTAAAAAAGCGTTTTTTATTTCAAGAATAAAAGCATCTAACGAGCGTATGATTAACAAAAATATACCAACAGATTTAGTATATTAATCGCCACTCTCTAAACAGAGGGTGGTGTTTTTATGCTCAACAACTTAATATTGGAATTAGGCATCTTAACGATTTTGTTAGGGTGCTTTTTTCATACAAAAATTCGCCTACCGTGTCGGCACATAAATGCACGGTGTCTGTCATCGCAGAGGGTGACTGCGGATTTATAAATCAAACCGATTTAAAACAGACAGAAAGGAAGTTATGGAATTTTTAAAACCGATTTTTGAAGGCAATGCACTTACCTTTGAGCAACTTTGCGAAGCGCTGAAAAGTTCAAAGGATATAAAGCTTGCCAATCTTGCAGACGGTGAGTATGTGTCACGACAAAAGTACGATGACAAGCAGAAAGAACTTGACACCGCGAACGGCACTATTGCTACTTTACAGGATACTGTAAAGCAGTTTGACGGAGTGGATGTTAAGAATCTCAATCAAGATATTGCTGACCTTAAACAGAAGTATGATGACTATATTTCTGCGTTGAAGCTCAATAGTGCGGTAGATATCGCTCTGATGGGAGCAAAGACAAAGAACGTAAAAGTAGTAAAAGCGATGCTTGAGGCAATGAAAAATCACACTTTTGCTGATACTATACGCTCGTGGTTAAAGAGAATAGTTGCTAAAAGGGTGATAAGCTGCAGTCACAGTTTATAAAGCTGCAGAAATGATATTGAAAAGCTCTATAAACAGGCAAGTAAACAAGGCTTTGAAAACGGTGAAGTTAGGTATAGCAAAAATGTTGACAGAAAAAGCAAAAGCAAGTATAATGAATTTAACACCCTTGCTATGCAGCGGGCATATAATCCAGGTA
>JAXJVX010000235.1:0-2092 GCA_036308305.1 Acutalibacteraceae bacterium
ATCCGACACAGCCCTAAGTGCCGGATAGGAACGGCAAAATTTTTTACACTTCTATTACTTCTTTATCGCACATTAGCAAAGAAACAAGTATTGCAACCTATACATGGATTGACTGTGTAATCAGCAGCAGATACTAATTCTACAATATTATTTTTACTTGCGCCTTCTGCGAAAGCTTTGGCTAATAATTCGGTGTTTCCATTTCTACGATTACTTCCAATCAATACAACTATTCTAATCATAAGTTTTCACCTTCTAATTAATAAAGCAAAATCATTCTTTAATGAATACATTCAAATTCTACCACGAAACAGGCAATATGGCAATTAGATTTTCTGTGAATCACAAAGCGATATTATGTACAGTCAAACCGTGAGTTGTAGCATATTTGACCGTATATGCTGTGCCGCCTGATTGTTCCTTCAAATAGCAAATACACAAACTACTGTTATCGACAAGGTGGCAATTTCTTTTGAACATACAATCTCTCGTATATTCTTTTGATGTATAAACAACCTTGTCTGCTTTTTTCTTTATTCTCTCATATTCCGATATATTAGCTGCTTTCCAATTCCTTGCTTGCGACAGACAAGGAAGAACAAGGATCAGGCGTATATCGGGATATTTTTTCTTTAGCTCTAATACCGTTTGTGCCGCAAGGGTATCAAAACCTAACGCCCCGCCTGCACCAAAATAGAGGTATCCGTCATTGATTGCCGATATTATGGCTTTTCTTAATTCTTGTTTTACATTGCCGAGTTCAGTTTGAGGAATTTTTCTGTGTCCCGTAAAGCAACAGGTGTGTTCTCTCATTTCTGCTTTTGTCATCCTTTTATCTCCATTGTTTAATATAGTATATTATCGTTTTATTTAACGATAGTTTATTACAATTATACTATATTATACCGTTTCAGAAAAGGGTACAATTATTACAGAAATGAGGTACGGATATATGGATGCTACTGAGAAAATCAAACAGTTATTAAAACAAAGAGGTTGGTCGGCGTATCGCTTGGCAAAGGAAAGCGATTTATCAGATTCCACCATTGCTAATATAATAAAGCGCAATGCTGTTCCGTCTGTCACTACATTGGAATCAATCTGCAAAGGCTTTGGCATTACAATGTCGCAGTTCTTTGCGGACGGAGAATTGATAGAGGTAAACGATAAAACAAGAGATCTGCTTGATTGTTGGTCAGCGTTATCCGAGGAACAGAGAGATGCAGCCCTTATCCTCCTTAAAAAGATGAATCAGAAATAATTTTTACCGTGATGTATTTAAGCCATCACGGTAATTTTTCGTCTTTATGGATATAAATATAGCCAAGAGGACTTTTTCGGAAGTATTTTAGCTTTCCGCTGTCAATGAGCTTCTCTATTTCTTTTCTTGTTCTTTTATTCTGCTCTGCAAATTCTGTGATAGTGAGATATTCGTCACGGATATGTATATTTGTAGCTTGCACAAAAAAGATGAATAACAACACAGCCGCCAAGAAGGAAATCGCCCCACTTGACGGCTGCGCTTATCAGGTGTAAATCAACAGTTTTAAATATTTTCAGCTTGGTATTTATTTTATATATTTATCATACTGACATTGCTCTTGAACTGCTTTTCCGATCAATGTAATTGCTTTTTGCGGACAATGACTGATACACCTATAACACATTGTACACATATTTCCAGCAACTGCTTTATTATTTTCGATTGTTATGTTGTTCATTGGGCAAATTTGGCTGCAAAGTCCACAGCCAATGCAGCTATCGTTTATTTTTAGTTTATCTGAATAATGACTCGTTTTGTTATAAAACCACAGTCTTTGACCAAAAAGACCGATGATGTGCGAAAAGAAACTAATTCCCTCTTGAGGATATTTACCGTTTTGAATATCAAGCACTGCCTTTTCAATCTTTTTATCCGCTTCGAAAATAATTTTTCTGTTTTCTTCAATGGACTTTTTTAACATTTTACTGTCGCAAACAGAATCAGGCATATGAATTTGCAAACCACCCAGAATGATAGCTCCTTTTTTCTTCAAAATCCTTGCCGTACAGCCTGCACCGTCACCGCTGAAAGCGCCCATTGTTGTGACAC
>JAXJVX010000236.1:0-3765 GCA_036308305.1 Acutalibacteraceae bacterium
ACTATACCTCCCGCAAATACACTTGTTTCTTCAGGCGATGAGATTACTGTATATGTTAGTGCAGGCGAAGAAGTTATAAATGTAAAAGTACCTAATTTAAGTGGTCTTAATGAAGAAGCAGCAAAGAAGTCTTTGGAATCAAACGGTCTGAAACTTGGTAATAAAACTGAAAAGAGTGATCCCAATGTAGCAAAAGGCATCGTAATAGGTCAGTCTGTTGATGCTACTAGTGAAATTGCAATGGGTTCCTCGGTTGACATTGTTATAAGTTCAGGACCGGAAGAAGCAACTGTAATAACTACCACAGAAGAAAAAACGGAAGCTACTACGAAGCCTAAACTTACTCTAAATATTGAGCTTCCTAATACCGATGAGGAACTGAATATAATTGGTTATCTTAACGGTAATAAGATATTTAATGAGACTAAAAAATACGCTTCTTCATATACGGCGGTTATTGATATCGGCGAAGGTACCGATAATAAGCTTGTAATTGAAATCAACGATAAGAAGTATCTTGAATATGCTATTGATTTCGATAGTTATACATGGACTGTTACTGAAGACAACAGAAGCTCTTTTGAAGCTCAAGAAAACAGTGTAGCAGAATGATAAGCGGTAGAATTATTAAACTTATATCCGGCTCGTTTTTCGTTGAGTCAAACGGCAGCATATATGAATGTAAGGGGAGAGGTGCGCTTCGTAAGAAGCGCGTTTCTCCTATTGTCGGTGATTTTGTTAATATTTCAGTTCTTGATGAAGGCAACGGTGTGATTGAAGAGGTACTTCAAAGAAAAAATGAGTTGGTGCGTCCAATGGTTGCAAATATTGATAAGCTTATAATCGTTTGTTCTGCAAAAGATCCGGAGCCCAATTTGTTTATTATTGATAAGACATGCGCTATTGCAGCATCCAAAAAAATCGAAACCGTAATTGTTTTCAATAAATCTGATTTGAAATCGGTCGATGATCTTGTAGAGATTTATAGAAATGCAGGATATCGTACTTATAAAGTATGTGCAGACAACGGTTGCGGTATTGATGAGATAAAAAAGGAGATCAAAGACAATTTTTGTGTTTTTACGGGCAATAGCGGAGTTGGCAAGTCGAGCATATTGAATTCGCTTGATGACTGTTTGAATATTGCAACTGCACAGATCAGTTATAAGTTGGGTCGAGGCAGGCATACAACTCGCCACACAGAAATTTACAGTATATGTGGTGGCTTCATTGCAGATACACCCGGGTTTTCAAGCTTTGATACAAAGCAATGCGGATTTATCCATAAAGATGACTTACAGTATTGTTTTCCGGAATTTGATAAGTATATTGGGCAATGCAGATTTGTAGGTTGTTCACATACAAAGGAAAAAGGATGTGCTGTTCTTAAAGCGATAGATAATGGTGAAATTTCTGTTTCAAGACACAATAGCTATGTTACGATGTATGAAGAGGCAAAGCAGACAGCAGATTGGGAGTTGAACAAATAATATGAGCAGATGCGTTATCGTGGGCGCAGGAGAGATATTGGATTACGCATATATCAGATCTTTTTTGTTGCCGGATGATTATTTCATTGTTTGCGACGGCGGTATTTATCATATTGAATCTCTCGGTATTACAGCTGATGAGTACATTGGTGATTTTGATTCTGCTGCTAAACCTGTTACAGAAAGAACCGTTACTGTTCTTCCTTGTGAGAAGGATGATACGGATACTTTTGCAGCAACAAAGCGTATGCTCAGTAAAGACTTTACTGATTTTGTTTTTATCGGAGTTTTGGGTAAGCGGATGGATCACACATTATGTAACCTATCGATTTTACTGTTTTTGTACAAAATGAATGCCAAGGGCACAATTATCAGCGATTTTGAAACAGTGAGCCTTATTACGGATAAAGAAAGAGTATATAGGGAAGAGTGTAGCTTTTTTTCTTGCTTGTGTGCTGATGGCAGAGTAAACAATATAACCATATCAGGGGCGAAATATCCGTTGAGTGATGCCACTATTGAGCCATATTATCAGTATGCTGTAAGCAATGAGGTTATCGGTGAATATGCCGAGATAACCGTGAAAAATAGCGTTGCATATCTTATAAAATCAAGATAATCACAAAAGTTTGCTGCCGTAATATAATGATATCAGTAAGGGATATTTTATTCGGGCGGTGATTTTGTGCGGTGCAAACGAAAAAATAAGTCTAAAAACAAATCGTTGATTTTGTTTTCCTTTACAGCAGGCTTGATATTTGCGTCTTTTTTGCCGTTTAAGGTACTTATTATTATCTTAAGTATTGCGCTGATATTACTTGGACTGTCTTATTTAAAATGTCCCTGATCATTTAGGAGGCGTTTTTATGAAGGTCGTTGTTGTAAAAAGTCCTAAGTTTTTAAAAGGAATACTACGTGCAATTTTTAAAATTAAAAAAGAAGAATTAAATACATAAAACAACACAAAAATCCGCATACTGCTCAAAGTATGCGGATTTTTTCAATTTGCTGTTATTTTGTTTCAATTACACTTTTATCTGTGATAATTAAAGGATAATTCTTAATTGGTAAATTGTCGTAGTAGGTAAGTCCTGTTGATACACCGAAATCACTATCAATTTCAAATACATCACCTGTATACAAATCAATAATTACCGGCTCGTTGAGTCCTTTGTCTACAGTAAGCTTTGCAGCAAAGTCATAATCGGTATTACGATCAAGTTCTGAGGGGATGTAGTAAGCATAAAGCGGACAACCATCTTTTTCAAAGGACATTGCAATAGCCGAAATAAATTCAGCATGATTTTTTGTGTGAGCTTCAATAGTTGAATAATTATCGCTCGGTTTAAAATCGCCGCTCATTATAGTTGAAAGGTTAGAAATTGCGAAATATGACTTTTTGGGAGTATATGTATTTCCGTTCAGAATTCCGTGTGCAGCAGGCTTTTGGAGTATCTCTTTGGCTTTTTCATATTGTCTTTCCCACATATCAGCTATTTGGAAAAACGAGCCTCTTTTCACGCCGTAATATATATCTATGAAGTAACGTCTTAACAGAAATACAGCCTGTGGTGTTTCGTTATTACAACCTGACTTAACAAGCCAATGATTTTCGTAAGCCCATGAAGGATATCCACTTTCACCTTGCCAAAGCTCAACATCACACAATCCTCTCGAATCAAGCTTGTTTCTAAGTGCTTTAATTAAAGCCGGAAATCTAAATTCAGGAGCTGTAGTGTAGGCATGATAGCAAAAGAAGTTGATATCATTTTTATCAAAACAGTTGAGCATATCGTCAATATACTCAAAATTATAAGGAGAAGCAACAACAGTGCCAATTTTTGCATCTTTGTTCATCTCACGTATTGCTGAACCGGTTAATTTTACAAATTCACCATAATCCTTGCCATTTGGTGTTTTTGGATACCAAAAATGGTTCAAATCAGGCTCATTCCAAATCTCATAGTGTTTAACAACATCTTTGTATCTTTTTGCAATTTCTTTAACATAGTTACACCATGCTTGAGTTGTCTCTTCACCGTAATAAATGGGTACACAACCAACTGCAGTAGGGTTAGGCGCATCTTTCATATAAATAGGATTGCCATAGCTAACAGAAAACCAAGGGATAACGCCTCGACTTGTAAGATTTTCTACTATTGAATCAAGCCAGTCAAAATTATATATTCCTTTTTCCTTCTCACATAATGCCCAGCCTGTTTGACATCTTGCATATTTGATGCCGGATTTGCCTAATAAATCGTAACACTTGTCA
>JAXJVX010000237.1:0-5311 GCA_036308305.1 Acutalibacteraceae bacterium
AGTATTTCCATTTTATTGGCGTGCAAGCTTTGCTCTTAAAGTCTGGTTTTCTTTGTTGAGACGCTCGATCTCACGACGCGCTTCGTCCGATTCAAGACGTGCGCAGGCGATCTCATCGCCGAGCTCATTTATTTTATTTTCGAGCGAAACAGTATCCATTTTAACTTTTTTAGCTTCGTCACAATATTCAAGTGCGGTGAATATTGCAGCAGCTGAGACCGAAAGAAATGACTTACTGTTCATCATATCGTTGATCTTGCGGTTGACTTCACCTGCGACTGCCTGCATATAAGCCTCGTTGTCGTCAGTAGTGATAAATAGATCCATACCGCCTACAGTAAGCTTGATCTTATTTGCCATAACTCTTTCTCCTTGTTTACACAAATGAATATAATTACTCTATTTTAAATCATTATACTACATTTTTTATAAATATAAAAGAGTTTTAAGAGAAAAATCTTGAAAAAATGCTGAAAATGAGTTAAAGTATAGTTATATAGTAACAGAGGTGTCTTGAATGAAAGAATTAGAAATAAATAATCTGCTTGATCTGTCTAAAACAATTGCGGCTTCGCTGTTTAGTGATAAAACCTATCCTTACGAGGTTTTACCGCTTATTGGAGAATATATTGTAAAGCTGCAGGCATCACTTGATAAAAATGAGTTTAATATAGCAGGTGATGTTTATATTCATAAAACTGCAAAGGTTGCGCCGTCTGCAAGTATAAACGGACCGTGTATAATTGATGCAGGCGCAGAAGTACGCCACTGTGCTTTTGTCAGAGGTAATGCGATAGTTGGTAAAAATAGCGTTGTAGGCAATTCCACTGAGCTTAAAAACGTAGTGCTTTTTGATAATGTTCAGGTACCGCATTACAATTATGTGGGCGACTCGGTGCTTGGCTATAAGTCTCATATGGGCGCAGGTTCAATCGCCTCTAATCTTAAAAGTGATAAATCGCTTGTGTGTGTTAATGTAAACGGAAGTAAAGTGCCTACAGGACTTAAAAAGTTCGGAATAATACTCGGCGATAATGTTGAGGTAGGATGCGGCAGCGTGCTAAATCCCGGTACGGTTATCGGCAGAAATACAAATGTATATCCACTTTCTGCCGTGAGAGGGTATATACCGAAAAATAGCATATACAAAAAAGCCGGAGAAATCGCAGAAAAGAGATAAGTAAAAATTGTACGCCGTACATCGTGAAGATGTACGGCGTACTTTTATGCTATTTTTGCGATTATCCTGCTACACAGCTTGTTATATCCGCTGTATTTTTTTATAAGCTCGACCACAATTGAAACAGCGAGTGACAGACCGATCAGAACTGCTACTATAACAAGCGGATATTTTAATCCGTAAATAAAATCTTTTAATATATATCCACGCAGTATAGTATGGAATAAAAATATGTTCATTGAATGTTTACCGAGGAACTGAAGCACGGTATTAATGATCGGTATCGGGATGACGATAGTGTAGCAATATATTATTACAAACAACGGAATAATACCGTCACGCAGATAACTTATTTTTGCAAATACATTCTGCCTTGCATATATGCAAAACAGCAATACAGCAGTATATATAACAAGCTTAATAATATAATCTGTATATCTATTTTTGACTATTTTAAAGTCTTTGATTTTAGCAAGCAGATTGCGGTCTGCACATATCATACCGAGAGCCAATGTAAACAGCCATCTTATCAAATCAAAGTTAAGCGTTTCAAAAAGCCCGCAGAACATAAATGTAACAATAAGCAAAGCAATAGCGCCGAAACGCTTGTAAAGCAAGAAGAACATCGGTGTTATAACAACTATAATTACCGCAAGACTCATATACCACCATGTTGCAATAAGTGTCGGGGTGCCGAATAGATGGGCAAGCCCCATAAAGTCAATAAGGGCATATACAGGTGTGTCAAGCGGATAGTACCCATTATATATCGAAAATCTTGACGGCATAAATATCAAAAACAGCACGGCACAAAGAATGAATATTACCCAATATCCGCTCATCATTGAAAAATAACGGCGTGTTATCTGTTTTCTTAAAGCATTTTTATCTGAAAGATCAAGACGGGAAAGACCTACTGTTATTCCGTAACCGGATAAGAATACAAATAAACTTACACATATTTTGCAAAAGGAAGCGAGAATGCTTACATAGTATTCATCTACAAGTACAAAAGAAAGGTCATAATCTGCATATCGGTTATCAACAAAGCAATGATGTACCATCATCATAAGAATTGCGATACCTTTCATAGCGGCGGTGTCGTGTTTTGTGAATTGTGATGAAGTATTCATTAAATTTCTCCTTTTTGACGCAACAACCAATATGCATCCAGTGTGAGCAACGGAGCGTATGTCATATGTCCATCGCAGTTTATGGCAGTCATCACAGCTCGAAGTATGGCAAGCCGAGGTTCATACGGCATCGTATTCGGGCAAAGTGACTGAACTATTAAAGTTTCCCCGATATTTCTAATAGGATAAAACGCAAGGCGCAAATTTTCAACATTTCTCGGTACAAAGTATGCACGTTCACCCCGTGGCTCCTTATACTGATAGTCCAGAGGGCAGTTTCTCCACGGAAGATACGGTGTATTGAGCTTGTATGTGATATTAGGCGCAGTAAATGTTTCATATGCTCCTTCACAAAAGCGATTTGACAACTCTGCCATACGTTTCATCAGCAACAAACATTCGTTTTTGACGCTTTTATCCTTGTCTATTTCATACACAAGGCGAAGCGAATACTGTACCTGCAAAAGTATGTATGCTGCCCAACAGTCTTCTGCAACCTTTGAGGTTTCATTGAGTGCCTTATCACGGTACTGCATATATAGATCATAATATTTTGAGTTTTTGGTTATATCGTAAGCTGCAAGGTATATCATAGGCAACCGCAAAAATTCATGCGGAGCAATATCCCCCCACATCTCACAGGCAATTGCAGGATGCCCGTCCTCCCGAAGCAAGGTATAATTATTTTCAGGTACTACTTCTTTTATGCATAACTCTGCAATATCCGTAATTATTCGGTTGATACTGCGGCGGTCATCATCACAGCAAAGATCGCTGTGATAATACTTGTACGCTGCGTATACAAAATGGGTATATTGATCGCGTGAGGAGTTTATGTAGTGGCTTGAATTGTCGACAGGGCTCACACTTCTTGCAACAAATCCCTTTTTATCGGATACCGAAGCGCACAGCTCCATGCCTTTATAAACCTTGTGTGCAATGTCGGATAAGGATTTGTCACCGGTTACAGCGTACCGTGCGATAATAGCCTCCATAAAGGTGCCGGCGTTGAGCACGGAATCCTCCATACCGGTACCCCATCCGCAGGCATTAGGAATATTAAGGCTTATTTCCTCAGGAGTTGGCAGATCACTGATGCAGCCATCCTGTTCAAATGAAACCCGAAAATCATATATCAAATTGGTTTTTTCATAAAAAAGGCAGTTTACGATATAATCCCATTGTTTATCTGCAAGAGCTTTAAGCATAAGATACCTCTCTTATTATCAAAGTGGATAAAACATCAACTTTTCTGTAGTTAGATCCACTTTATTCATATCAACACAGCAGCGGACGCCACTGTTGTAGGTTGTATAATAATATCTGCCGCCATTCATACAACAAGTGTAGATAGTGTGCTCATATTCACCGTTTGGCATAATAATACTGCCTTTGGGCATTGCGACCGAATTCAGTATGCGGAAGGTTTGATTTACACAATCATCTTCATTGCTGAACTTAGGTGAATTCAACTTTACAAATGTTGCTCTTACAAATCGTGATGCAGATGACCAGTCACCGGGTAATCCCATAGCTCCCATACCGTAACTGTACGGTTCAAGATTAGCTGTATCACAAAAACGGTTAGTTGGAGTTTTTGCAGTTAAATTCATATAGTTGTTCAAATTGAATAGTTGTGTTAAAAAAGGCGGATTATTTGTTAAAATTCCGTGAGGGTCATCATATATTACAAGACCGTCAGCCGTCGGTTCAACTACAATAGCGGCAGCTTTGTCTGCAATCAAAAAGTGCAAAGGTGATAGTGGCAATTCTTCGCTGAAATGAATATTGATAAGATTGGTTTTACAAATCAGCTTTCTTGCTACAGATACATCAGAGCATTGCGATAATATCCATGGAATAAACTCAAACGGTGTAATATTATACGCATTTTCACGATAGGGGAGATACTTTGCATTGTCAGGGAAATTAAGACCGGCACAGCATAAGCCATTTTCATTGATTCCGTCATAATAAAGCGGAGTTTCATTATAATATGCCGCCATACCGATATATGCCAAATGATTGCTGCTGGTATTTTCTTTGCGGTATTTAATAGGAAATCTCCTAGGCGTTATAATGACCTGTTCATTATATGATGAATCAAGATCAAGATTTCTGCCGAAACAATTATTATAGGTAACTGCGGTACACATTAGTTTTCGCCTCCGCAGTTATTATCTATATTTTCGTGTTGATTATACCATTATACAATTATGCTTGTCAATGGTGATATGAAACTTTATTAAGCAACTGTTATCAAATAAAATGTGATTTTTAATAACATTTTTTCGTAAATTCTGTCTGCTTTACATATTTTAACTTGTTGTATTTTGTGTTGCAATTTGCGATGCTGCAGAAATATAACACTTAAGGAGAAAGAAAATGCAATATACTTATACCTGCATGGAGCAGAATTTTTATAACAAGGAAATAGGAAACTATACTACATACGGAATTAAGCTTGAAGGAACAAGTGTCGCAGTGGGCGATGTCAGTTGTGAAAGAGGGATCGTAGAACAGCTTGTATCGGATTTAAATGAATGTCAGGCAGAACCAATACATCTATATGATATTATTGACGATAGATTAGCGTTGAACTAAATCGCAAATAAAAACTAATCAGAGCAAAACAGCACCGTAAATTCACAAATGCCGCCGAGGATTTTCCTCAGCGGCTGTTTGTTTGTTGACAATAAATGAACTTGTTTTAACATTATTCTGCCTTGTATTTCAGAATATGAACTTCGGAGATTCCGTCATGAGTTTGGGTACTATGTAGCAAGAATCTTACAGAAGGTAGATAGACCCTGCATTGCTTGAAGCTGTGAAAAATCATACTTTTGTTGATACGATCCTTTCATGGCTCAAGAGAATGATCGAAGTATTTAAAAAGCATCCTGTTCAGGCAGAGCTTATAAAGATGCAAAACGATATTCAAAAGCTTTACAAACAGGCTCAAAAACAAGGCTTTGAAAACGGTGAAGTTAGGTATAGC
>JAXJVX010000238.1:0-5902 GCA_036308305.1 Acutalibacteraceae bacterium
ATCTTGTACTCAGCTTTATAGATTACAGACTGGACGAAACTCCGAAGTATTCCATTACCGAGTGTAAGGAAAGAGATACCACATATGCAGCACCGCTTCGTGTGACCGCACGTCTTCTTAATAAAGAGACAGGCGAGATCAAGGAGAGCGAAGTATTCATGGGCGACTTCCCGCTTATGACTGATTCGGGTACTTTCATTATCAACGGTGCAGAGCGTGTACTTGTATCACCGCTTGTTCGTTCACCCGGTGTATATTTCTCAAAGGACATTGATAAGACCGGTAAGGAGCTTTTAAATGCTACCATCATTCCGAACCGTGGTGCGTGGATCGAGTATGAGACCGATCATAACGATGTTATGTACGTCCGTATCGATAAAAACCGCAAGCTTCCGATGACTACATTTGCAAAGGCTATCGGTCTTTCGACCAATGCACAGATAATTGAAACTCTCGGTGAAAGCGACCGTCTTTTCTCAACACTTGAGAAGGATACTGCTGACAGCCCCGAAAACGCATTGCTCGAGGTTTATAAGAAGCTGCGTCCGGGCGAGCCGTTTACCGTTGACGGTGCGAGAACATACCTTTACAATCTCCTTTTTGATCCGAGAAGATACGACCTTTCCCGCGTAGGTCGTTATAAATATAATAAAAAGCTTTCGCTTTCCGACCGTCTTGCGGGTCAGAAGTTGTCACGCCCGATAATTGATCCCACTACCGGCGAGCTGCTTGCAGATGCAGGTGAGGTTATCAGTCGTGCTCAGGCTACCGAGTTTGAGAATAAGGGCGTATTTGAAGCATTCATCACCGTTGATTATGAAGGCGATGAGGTTGAGCGCAAGATCCTTACAAACAACATGATAGATGCATCATACTATCTTAAGTTTGATGTTGCTGAGTACGGTATCAATGAAAAGGTATCCTACAAGGCGCTTATGGATATTCTCGAATCCTGTGGTGATGACGAGGACGCTATCAAAGAAGCACTCGTTGAGCGTCATGATGAGCTTATCCCGAACAATATAACACTTGATGACATCTTTGCATCAATGAACTATATCTGTGGTCTTCCTGCAGCAGTAGGCACAATTGATGATATCGACCACCTTGGCAACAGACGTATCCGTTCTGTTGGTGAGCTTCTCCAAAACCAGTTTAGAATTGGTTTTGCAAGAATGGAAAGAGTTGTTCGTGAGAAGATGGCACTTCAGACACAGGAGTCAGAGGTCATCGTTCCGCAGACACTTATTAATATTCGCCCTGTTGTAGCAGCTATCCGTGAATTCTTTGGTTCGTCACCGCTTTCACAGTTCATGGATCAGGCTAACCCCTTGGCAGAGCTTACACATAAACGCCGTCTTTCAGCACTCGGCCCCGGCGGTCTTTCCCGTGACCGTGCAGGCTTCGAGGTTCGTGATGTACATTACACTCATTACGGCCGCATGTGTTCAATCGAAACACCTGAAGGTCCGAACATCGGTCTTATCTCACACCTTGCTACTTTCGCACGCATCAATGAGTACGGCTTTATTGAAGCTCCGTATCGCCGTGTTGATAAGGAAAAGGGCATTGTAACAGATGAAGTTATCTATATGACTGCCGATATGGAGGACGATTTTATCATCGCACAGGCAAACGAGCCGCTCGATGAGGAAGGTCACTTCAAACGTTCAAAGATCAACTGCCGTCACCGTGATGAATTTATTGAAATCGAGAATACTGCAGCTGATTATATGGATGTTTCACCGAGAATGATCGTATCTGTTGCTACTGCAATGATCCCGTTCCTTGAGAACGATGACGCAAACCGTGCGTTGATGGGTTCAAACATGCAGCGTCAGGCAGTTCCTCTTCTCGTTACCGAGTCACCGATCGTCGGCACAGGTATGGAATACAAAGCAGCGCTTGATTCAGGCGTTACTGTTGTTGCTAAGCGCTCCGGTACAGTTAAGAGCGTTGAGGCAAGAAAGATAGTTATCGTTGCTGATGAGGACGGTGCAGAGGATACTTATGAGGTTCTCCGCTTTATCCGTTCAAACCAGGGTACTTGTATAAATCAGAAGCCTATCGTTAAAGAAGGCGAGCATATCGAAGCAGGAGAGATCATTGCTGACGGCCCTGCAACACAGAACGGTGAGATCGCTCTGGGTAAGAATATGCTCATCGGCTTTATGACTTGGGAAGGCTACAACTACGAGGATGCTGTTTTGCTTAACGAGCGCCTTGTAAAAGAAGATGTATATACCTCTGTTCATATTGAGGAGTATGAAATAGAAGCTCGTGATACCAAACTCGGACCGGAGGAGATCACCCGTGATATCCCCAATGTCGGTGAGGATGCCCTCAAAGATCTTGATGAGCGTGGTATTATCCGTGTTGGTGCTGAAGTCCGTGCAGGTGATATTCTTGTTGGTAAGGTCACACCTAAGGGTGAAACAGAGCTTACCGCTGAGGAAAGACTTTTGCGTGCTATTTTTGGTGAGAAAGCGCGCGAGGTTCGTGATACCTCAATGCGTGTTCCGCACGGTGAATACGGCACTATCGTAGATGTAAAGGTATTTACCAGAGAGAATTCATCTGAGCTTAATCCCGGCGTTAACATGGTAGTTCGTTGCTATATTGCACAGAAGCGTAAAATATCTGTCGGTGATAAGATGGCAGGTCGTCATGGTAACAAGGGTGTTGTATCAAGAATACTTCCGCAGGAGGATATGCCGTTCTTGCCGGACGGTACTCCGCTTGATATCGTTCTTAATCCGCTCGGTGTACCTTCACGAATGAATATCGGTCAGGTACTTGAAGTACATCTTGGTTATGCTGCAAAGGCACTCGGCTGGAAGATATGCACCCGTGTATTTGACGGTGCGCATGAGGCTGATATCCGTGAATGTCTGAAGATGGCAGGATACGCTGAAGATGGTAAGACACAGCTGTTTGACGGACGCACAGGCTTGCCGTTTGACAACCGTGTAACCGTTGGTTATATGTACTTCCTTAAGCTGCATCACCTTGTTGATGATAAGATCCATGCTCGTTCTACCGGTCCGTACTCACTTGTAACACAGCAGCCCTTGGGCGGTAAAGCTCAATTCGGCGGTCAGCGTTTCGGTGAGATGGAGGTTTGGGCGCTTGAAGCATACGGCGCTGCATATACACTTCAGGAGATCCTTACTGTTAAGTCTGATGATGTTGTCGGTCGTGTCAAGACATATGAGTCTATTGTCAAGGGCAACAATGTACCTGCTGCAGGTATTCCGGAATCCTTCCGAGTTCTTATCAAGGAATTGCAGTCACTCGCTCTCGATGTTACTGTGCTTGATGCAAATGGTGAAGAGATCGATATGAAGCAAAGCTTCGATGAGGATGATGACATCGTTCTCAATGTACCTGAGCCGGAGGATGAAAATCCTGATGCTGTAACAGTTGCAGATAATCTTGACGGCTTCGGTCTTGAAGATGAGGAAGGCAACTATATTGAAGATGATGAGATGTATGCAGATGCATCTAATTATACTGACGAAGAAGATATGATGTAAGAAAGGGGACAATTGATTATGCATTATACTGAATTTGAATCAATCAGAATTGGACTTGCGTCCCCGGAGAAGATCCGTGAGTGGTCATACGGTGAGGTTAAAAAGCCGGAGACTATCAACTATCGTACACTTAAGCCAGAGCGTGACGGTCTTTTCTGCGAAAAGATCTTCGGACCGCAGAAGGACTGGGAGTGTCATTGCGGTAAGTATAAGAGAATAAGATACAAGGGTAAGGTCTGCGAACGTTGCGGCGTTGAGATCACAAGAGCAAAGGTACGCCGTGAGCGTATGGGTTCTATTGAGCTTGCAGCACCTGTATCACATATCTGGTATTTCAAAACTATTCCCTCAAGAATGGGTCTTGTGCTGGATATGACTCCCCGTGAGCTTGAGCAGGTACTTTATTTCTCAAAGTACATCGTTGTTGATCCCGGCTCAACTCCCCTTGAGAAGATGACACTTCTTACTGAAGCACAGTATATGGAGTGGTATGAAAAATACGAAGACGATTTCGTAGCAGAGATGGGTGCAGAGGCTATCCAGCGCTTGCTTCGCGAGATCGATCTTGAAGAACTGTCAAAGCAGCTTAAAGAGGAAATGGAAGAGGCTACCGGTCAGAAGAAGATCCGTATCGGTAAGCGTCTTGAAGTTGTTGAGTCATTCCGTCTTTCCGGCAACCGTCCGGAATGGATGATACTTGATGTACTTCCGGTAATTCCGCCTGATATCCGTCCTATGGTACAGCTCGACGGCGGCAGATTTGCAACAAGCGATCTTAACGACCTTTATCGCCGTGTTATCAACCGTAATAACCGTCTTGCAAGATTGCTTGAGCTTGGTGCACCTAATATCATTATCCGCAACGAGAAGCGTATGCTTCAGGAAGCTGTTGATGCTCTTATCGAAAATGGTAAGCGTGGCAGACCCGTTACCGGTCCCAGCAACCGTGCACTCAAATCACTTTCTGATATGCTTAAGGGTAAGCAGGGACGTTTCCGTCAGAACCTTCTCGGTAAACGTGTTGACTATTCAGGCCGTTCGGTTATCGTTGTTGGTCCGGAACTTAAGATCTATCAATGCGGTCTTCCTAAAGAGATGGCGCTTGAGTTGTTCAAGCCGTTCGTTATGAAGCGTTTGCAGGAGACCGGCATTGCAACTAATATCAAAACCGCCAGAAAGATGATAGAGCGTGCAAAGGCAGAGGTTTGGGATGCTCTTGCTATCGTTATCAAGGATCACCCCATATTCCTCAACCGTGCTCCAACGCTTCACCGTCTTGGTATTCAAGCATTTGAGCCGGTGCTTGTTGAAGGTAAGGCTATCAAGCTTCATCCGTTGGTTTGTACAGCGTTTAACGCTGACTTTGACGGTGACCAGATGGCTGTTCACGTTCCGCTTTCGGCAGAAGCGCAGGCAGAAGCAAGAATTCTTATGCTTGCTGCAAACAACCTGCTTAAACCGTCAGACGGTAAACCGGTAACCGTTCCTACACAGGATATGGTACTAGGTTCATACTATCTCACACTCGTTCGCCCTGAGGAGCCAGGTACCGGTAAGGTATTCCGCAATAAGGAAGAGGCTATCATGGCGTATGATGCAGGCGTTGTAGGTCTGCACGCACCTATTAAGGTTCGTGTGAGCGGCGAATATATGGGTAAGCAGATTACCCGTCTTATAGACGCAACTGTCGGTTATCTTATTTTCAATGAGTCTATCCCGCAGAACCTTGGATTTGTTGACCGCGATGTTGAAGGTCATGAGCTTGATCTTGAAATAATCTTCAAGGTCAATGAGGACGGCACATATAAAGCTAACAAAGCAGGTAAAAAGCTGCTTGGTAAGATAATCGATGCTTGTATCCGTGTAAATGGCACATCCGTTACCAGTGAGGTGCTTGATAACATCAAATCTACCGGTTATAAGTATTCGACTAAGGCTGCTATCACAATCGCTGTATCCGATGCAACCGTTCCGCCTATCAAGGCACAGAAGATCGCTGAAGCTGAAGAAGCAGTCGATAAGGTTACAAAGCTTTTCCGCCGTGGTATGATGAGTGCTGAAGAGAAATCGAAGCACATTCAGAAGATTTGGGAAAAGACAGTTAACGAAGTATCTGCTGCTCTTACCGATAACCTTTCAGAGTACAACCCGATCAATATGATGGTTGATTCAGGTGCCCGAGGCTCTGCATCACAGATCCGTCAGCTCGCAGGTATGCGTGGTCTTATCGCAAATACATCAGGTAAGATCATCGAAGTGCCGATTCGAGCTAACTACCGTGAAGGTCTTAACGTACAGGAATACTTTATTTCTTCACGTGGTGCGCGTAAAGGTCTTGCCGATACAGCGCTTCGTACCGCTGACTC
>JAXJVX010000239.1:0-1009 GCA_036308305.1 Acutalibacteraceae bacterium
AGACCTGATTCGCCGAGTGAGTTAGCCGGGTTAGCATAGTTCATTGCACCGACAAGTACCTGATATACGATAAACCAATCAAACTCTTCAAAGTCAGCTGCGCTGAGCTTGTATTCTGTATCTTGGCCTAACTTTGTCTGCCATTTCTGGAGATATACATTACCCTTGTAGATCTCGCCGGGCTCATCATCATAACCGCAGATGTAGTTGATACCGATACGCATTTCTGCGCCGTTCTTCTTGTAATACTCAACTTCTGTTGTCTTAGGATCATCCTCTGTGGTTGCATAGCAATCGATAATATTGCAGGTCCAGCCAAAGAGACCTTCACCGTCAAGCGCAGTATAAACAAGATCCTCAGCTTCGGCAGCTGCTGCCTTATCATAACCAAAGGTATACAATATCTGCTTCTGCTTACAGAAGGAGCTCTCCTTCATTGTAATATAACCGCCGGATGTGTAAGTAACCTCTTCGGGCCACTCTCCGTGTGTGTAATTACGGGTGAGAGGCGTAAATTTGATAATGGGCGATGTTTCATCAGCAGATACAACCATTGATACGGCACAAATGCCGAAAAGCATAACAACAGAAAGTATCAGACTGATAATTTTCTTTGTTGATTTCATTTTTCAAACCTCCATGTAAAAATTTTGCTAACGCAATGAAATTATATCATAAAATCACAGTAAATTCAATAAAAAACAATTTTGATACAGTCGTGAAAATTACAGAAATTTAGTATACAGATTTAGCAAAAATGTCAAAAAAATACGGTTTAGCGTAAATTCCGCTAAACCGTATAAATTTTTAATTCAGCTATTAAAGCTCTACAAGACCGATGATAGCTTTACGGAGCTGGAGTACATCCTTACCGTTGATATTGCCGTCATAGTTGCAGTCAGCAGCATCAACATTGATATCTGCTTCGCCTATAAGACCAACGATATATTTACGGAGTGCGAGCACATCCTTACCGTTTACATTGCCATCGTCATTTACATCACCGATA
>JAXJVX010000240.1:0-9902 GCA_036308305.1 Acutalibacteraceae bacterium
AAACGACATGAATCAACATGCTGCTTGCATTTTTCTGACATAATCATAATTCAAAACCTCCTGTCGGATTAAAGACCAAGCTTGAACGGATTCATAATTCCGTTAGGGTCTAGCTGTTTTTTAAGTCCTTCAAATACCTGCATCGCAGGTCCATACTGTTCCTTCATAAGTCGGCCAAGTTTTATACCTACACCGTGATGATCGTTTACAACACCACCGTTAGCCAATGCTGCTCTTACACCGCATGTCCATATTGCCTGATGCAGACGGAGTGCCTCTACGGGATCTTCAGGAACATCTTTTCCTTCCACAATGAACCTATCATAAATCATAGAGCCCCACTCATACCAATGTGAGAAATGAGCAATAAATTTAGCTTGCGGGAAATTTGTTTCGATAGCCTCCTTCATAGCCCAGTATATTTTTTCAATCTTATCGTAAGGTGCAATGGTATCCATAGTACCAAACATCTGCGGAATATCCATCATATGGCCGGGATAGAAGAATGTGATCTTTTCTTTCCACCATTTCTCACCATATTCGCTACCAAGATCTTCTGCTCCGTATTTTTTGAATGTATCAAGAAGTATCTTCTCCTCGACTTCAACCATTTCCTTGCATCCTTCGTATGCAATATTCATAAATGCGCCCTTACGCTCAACCCCGACGATCTTTTTGATAAGAGAGGCAGTCTCTGCTTCATCATAAAGACGCATAACAGATGGCTTAAATTTCTGTAATAATTCGCGTGATGCTTTAAATGCTCCTGACATATCCTGGAATAGAAAGCCGCGAAAACGACGCTCCTCAGGTTGGTCAAAAATGCGTATCTGAGCTTTCGTGATAACACCCAATGTACCTTCAGAACCAATGAATATCTGATTAAGATCAGGTCCTGCTGCGTGCTTAGGAGCAGATGAAGTATTGATGATATCACCGTTAGGAAGAACAACTTCCATCTGAAGTACCATATCGTCAATCTTGCCGTACTTTGTAGAGCAAACACCGATACCTCTGTGAGCAAGGAAACCGCCAACGGTCGAGCAGGTCAAGGATGAGGGATAGTGCATTGTAGCTTTACCAACCTCATTTGCAGCCCACTCTATATGCTTATAAATTGCACCTGTACCACACTCTATATACATACCCTCGGTATTGACTTCGTAAATCTGATTCATTCTTTTGGTATCAAGTATAATACCGCCACAGACCGGAATAGCTCCTCCTTGGGTGCCACCGCCTGCTCCCCATGTTGTTACAGGAAGCTTATAATAATTTGCAATCTTTAATACTTTAGATACTTCGGTTGCATCTTTCGGACATACTACGATGTCAGCTTCAGGCATACGGGAACCACGGTCTGCCCACATGCGTGAGAGCCAATAGTAGTCAACACTGTGAGTGACCTTGTCGATTTGGCGAGTTGAGCAGTTTTCAACACCAACTGCATCTTCAAGCTCGGTTAAAATCATTGCAAATAAAAATTCGTTCATTTGATACTGCATAGTTTATATCTCCTTTGAATTAATTAATGCTATCATATTTCAAGTTGGGGAAATACTTACAAAATTCTTTGATTTCAGCGGTGTAGTCCCCTTCAATCTCAACAAAATGATGAATATATGGTCCATCAATAAGTCTGTCTTCTATTGCTTGCAGATCTTTAAACTCACCCCATAAATAGGTACCGTGAGTTTGAGGACCCTCGGTTGTGTGGCATACAAGCGGTAAAATCATATAATTTCCACTTTCCTGATCAATTCGTGCAACAGTATAAGTGCCGTCTTTTGCGCGAAGCCATGCACGCTGATTAACCAACCGAGCAGTACAGTCAGGTGCTTTCTCGGAAACAGGAAAAGGACCACAATGCCAAAGCAATTCAGCATTTTTGTTTTCGGGATGTCGCACTGTGAATTCGCCGAACAAAGGTTTTCGTTTGCCGAGTGTTGCACATTTAAGCAGCGCCATAGTTAATGCACAATGAATATCACTTTCGCATGATACCATATATCCCATTTCGTTAAGCAATCCATACAATGCACACGGCGCAAGCCCATCAAACATTATAGGAGTTGCTGTCCAGCATTCAGCAGAAATAATGTCAAGGTTAAATTCCTCAAACAGATGCCTATACATAGCGGTCATAGTTGCCATAGGCTTTATATACTGCGGCGTCAAATCATCGAGCTTATAATTTGAAAGAAAATACTGTTCGTATTCTGCTATTTCCTCAGCATAAAGTTCAGGCGCAGCTTTCATTCTTTGCTCAATCACAGCAAAATTTATTGGAATAATCTTTACTCCGAATTTTTCCATAAGCTCGCCTTCGTTCCAAATAACAGAAAAGAACGGAGCTGGGCGAGCACCAACCTGTCCAATCCGCATCCCCTTGAAGTTCTTAACCATGCACACAACTCTCACAAAACGCTCAAAGCCTTCTTTGAACTCCGGACTTTCTACACGGCAACAAGGCAGATGAGAGAAAGGAATATGATATCTCTGCATCTGACGGGATACACCAAACAGTCCGCATTGTGAATCCGTAGGGCGCATTCCGTCAACATAGTATTCATCATCAAGTGGTGCCCATAGCAAGACCGGCTTGCCAAGTGCTTGTGCAATATCAGCTGCAGCTTCTTCATTACCAAAGTTACAGTTAATTATCATTATTGCATCAACTTTTTCGGCTTTAAATCTTTCTACAACTTCACAAGCAGAAGCATCGTCATACACAAGATCTTCAATTCCTATTCCTTTGTTATTAACAAAGCTAACATTTTCATTTGTGAAGTTCTTTTCTATGTACTCAACAAAGCGTTTCCCACGCTGCTCAGCAGAATACCAAGTCAAAAACGTACCTCTTGGACGATCTGTAGTGTTGCGACGCATTGCGACCAAGCCGATTTTTATTTTATAATTAAACACTTTTCTCCCCCTTTTTAATTTTAAATATCTATCTATACAATAACAAAATTAGAAAGAATACGCAATATATTTTTGAAATTTATTTTCTATTTTATTGACTTTTTCGAATAATATGATATAATTATGAAAATAATTTTCATTGCGAGGTGCAAAATGGAATCGGTATTACATAAAATTCGTTATATGCGTTCACAGATGGGACCCGGTGAAAAAAAGATTGCGGATTATTTACTTGAAAACACGCAAGACATCATTAGTTCATCGATCAGTGATTTTGCCGATAAATGTGGATGCGGTGATGCTACAGTAGTTCGTTTTGCAAGAAGGCTTGGTTTTGACGGGTATCAGTCATTAAAAATCGGTATTGCCGGCGAGATAAGCGCATCATCTACAGTAAGTGAAGAGATAACTGCTGATGACAGCTGTTATGAAATATTCAAAAAGAGGATCAAAGACATATCTGTGTCGCTAAACAATACAGAAAGTGTACTAAATGAAGAACATCTGAAGAATGCGACTTATGCAATTATGAATGCGAAAAGAATAGTTATATTCGGTCTTGGAAACTCTGCGGCAATAGCGCAGGATGCTGCGCACAAATTTTTACGATTGGGACTAAATGCACTTGCATGCTGTGACAATCACATTCAGGCTATAATTGCTTCGCATCTCGACAGACAAAGCGTCTGTATAGGTGTTTCGCATTCGGGATCTTCAAAAGACATAATCGATGCATTGCAGTTATCAAAGATAGGCGGGGCTACAACAATAGGAATTACGAATTTCGGAAACTCCCCCATTATAAAGCATTGTGATTATACGCTATTCACAAGATCAGAGGAAACACAGCATTCAATACTTGCAATGAATTCCCGAATAGCGCAACTTGCTATTTTCGATGCAATATATACATATATCGTTGTTAATTCAAACAAACTGGCTACTCAAGAAATATACAAAACTGAATTAGCCTTGCAAAATAAGAAGTATTAAAAATGAAACTCGACTACCCATCGGTAGTCGAGTTTTAATATATAGTTTTGTTATTTAAAATTTCAGCGGCATTTGCACCACAAAACTCAAATAGTCCGAAAAATCTTTTTTTAGCATCATAAAAATGCTTGTACTCCGGTCCGTTAAGATGAATATCGCTACCGATAACGTGAACACAGTTATTCTTGATAAATCTGTTTATCTTTCTTCTACCCGAAAAAGTGGTTAATGCGGATACATTTATCTGATATACATAATCATTTTCAAACAATCTTTTAAGATATTTTTCATTATATCGGTCAATATGGGCGATTATCGGTTCAATACCGAGATCCCTCAGCTTGCGAATTGAATTATACACCCAATCCGTCCATTCAGAAAACATCGGCGGTTCAATAAGCATATATCTGGTGCCACTGATACATAGTTCTTTTAGGCGTTCATTTTTCTCTAACAGCTCCGTTTGTAGATTTACCTCAGCGCCTAAAACGATAGTCGCCTCTATTCCTTGAGTTTTAAGCGCATCCACAAGAGCTTGATAGCAGTTTTTTCGCCTCAAAAGGAAATCATCAATAGTATCATTATTGTTATAATAATGTGGCGTTGCAACGATCAAATCTATTCCAGCATTTAATGCTGATCTCACCTGTGATACCGACATCTCAACGCTTGTACTTCCATGATCACAGCAAGGCAGAATATGAGAATGAAAATCAGCTACCATATAATTACCGTCTAATTACTATAAATGTTATCATTATAATTATAATAACTGCCGTATTTTCTATATTTATAAGATTTGCCGGATTTACTGAATGAATTAAGCATACAACCGATCAATCTGGCACCTGCTTTTTCCAAAGAGTCAATTGAATCTTTAATATGCTCGGTTCGAGTTTTACCGCCTTTAAGTATCATAACAATACCTTTAGTTTTTGAGCCAATAATAGAAGCATCTGTTACTACTCCGATTGGAGGTGCATCGACCAAAATATAGTCAAACAATGGTGAAAGGGTGTCGAGAAGATTGCTCATATTATCTGATATCAACAATTCTGTAGGATTAGGAGGTAAAGTTCCTGCCGGCATCAAAAAGAGATTATCATACGATGTTCTGTAAATACAAAGCTCATCGTTAACAAAATTACCGAGTTTATCAGAAAGCCCCGGTTTGATCGGCGTTTCAAGATATTTGTGAACTGTTGGCTTACGCATATCTGCATCGATAATCAATACCTTTGCACCGGTCTGGGCAAAGGTAATACCCATATTGATGCAAGTTGTAGATTTTCCGTCCATCGGAGAATAACTTGAAAAAACAATTGTGTTATGACCATCAATGCTGTTAAGTTTGAACATCAAATTAGTTCGTGCTGCCTTATATGCTTCAAGCACATCAAATTTAGTTTTGTCATCAATTATTTTTTTACTGCGAACAGCGCTTGCGTTGTTCGCATTCACAGATCTTAAGTTATTTCTATTACTCAACATATTAAGTTACCTCATGCAATGTTTGGTATAACACCAATTACTGTGATTTCATCAAAATTCTCTGTAAATTCCTCAACACTCTTAATGCGTGTATCAAAACAATATAAGATAACAATCACAGCAAGAGAAATTGCAAATCCTGCTACAAAACCAACAGTAGCATATAACTTCTTATTTGGCGAGGAAGGCGAAGAAGGAAGCCTTGCATCTTGCACAACAGTGATCTCTGTTTGGTTAACAATACGCTCGATCTCGCTTGCGCAATGCTTAACAACAAGATTGGCAATAGTTTGTGCATCTTCAGGCACCGGACAAGTAACTGTAACATCAATAATAACTGTGGCATTTCTGGACTGCGGTACAACCATGCTTTTAATATAATCAGGAGAATACTTGCCGCCCATTTCCTGACTGACAGCATTCATTACATTATCGTTTCGTGCAATTTCCGAATAAACACCAATAAGTTTTTCCATTACAGTTACATCGCTTGATGTAAGCTTTGTGTCAAATTCATTGGAATTATTAACATAGAATGCAGCAGTAGCGGAATACATTGGAGTGATTTTGTAGCTACTGTATGCATAAAGACCGGCACAGAAAACTATAGCAGTTAAGAAAATGATCCATGCTTTTTTTAGTACAGCTTTTAATAATCTTATTATATTGATTTCCAAGGCAACGATCCTCCAAAATAAGTTAAGTTAATTATACTGTTTTTTATTTACAAAGTCAACATAAAATAACACAATCTATGATGATAACAGTCCGACACATTGTACTGTGCCGGACTGTTGAGCTTATTGTATAGAATTATACATGTAGTTTTTCAAAGGTGTAACTTCTTTGATTTCAAACATTTCGCTTACTGTGACGAATTCATAACCACAGGCTTTGTAATAATCAATAACAAGCCTGGCAAGTTCTTGACAAATTTAAGTTGTATCATGCAAAAGTATTACATGACCGTCGCCGCAGTTTCTTCGTATCTTTTGGAAACAGAGATTTGCAGAATAACCATTCCAATCTTCAGGACAATATCCGCCGATACATATGCGGTTACAGTTTTCAAACATAGTTGCACTTGTAGCGAGATAAGGCGGACGGAGAAGTTCGGTAGTTTCACCTGTTAGCTTAAATATCAGATCGTCAGTCTTAGTGAGTTCTTCTTCAACTTTTTCTTTTGTTAAGTTTGTGAGATACGGATGAGTATAAGTGTGATTTCCGAATTCACATCCAAGTTCAAGAGCACGGTTCATAACATTGCGAACATCATCAGTTTCTTTAATGTTTTGACCAATCAGGAAGAAAGTCATGGGTATATCTTCGCTTTCGCACAGATCAAGCAATTTGTTCATATTGCTTACCGTAGGACCGTCGTCATAGCTAAGGCATATATAACCGCCTTCTCCGGAATAATCAGGTTGGGGCAAAGCCGCTGTTTCAGCCGAAGAATCATATCCGGATGCACCTGTATAGTACTCAATATCATCAATAAGTAATTTTGCACCTGTACCTTCTGCCCAAAACTGTATGCGGCTGATTTTCGAGATATCTTCTTTAGTGAGAGTATATGTTTCCTTTGAGTTAACGATTTTAAACTCTGTTCCTACAAAATAGAATCTACCGTAATCACTGTAATTCTCTTCAGTAAGAACAACATAATGCGTCTTTGCATTAAGAGTTATACCAACATAATATACTCTTGCATAATGATTACTAGGCGCAATATGAAGGGTCATACGAAGGTCGGATGCCGAAGCGAGCATTGTCTTATCTGTTTTAATTGCAGTTCTGTCAGCCGCATCATATACTGGATTGCATTTTGCACTTGTTGAACTGTATAGCAAGCCTTTAGTGCTGGTGGTATTTATAGTGTTAGCATATTTATAAGAACTGCCGATTTCTTCAACAAGTGCGTTCTGAGAACCACCGAGAGAGACATAACTTGGCATTGTATCGGTACTTTCATTTTCGAAATCATACATAGTAACCCATTCGCCGGTTACCTGAGTGGTTGTTGCAGTTGTTGTAACTACTGTTGTAGTAGGAAATTCTTTTATCAGGCCGATAATATATTTACGCAACATTAGTACATCCTTACCATTTACATTTCCATCGGCATTGATATCGCATGCATTGATATCAACATCATTCTCCGTAGAAAGTCCTACTATAAATTTGCGGAGCGCAAGTACATCCTTGCCGTTGATATTACCATCAGAGTTAACATCAGCAATAATTGTCTGAGCCAAGCTTAAACTGCTACAAATTCCAAACAATAAGCAAAGCATAACAAACATTGCAATTATTTTCTTTTTCATATAAACCTCCAAAATACAATTTAATTTATTTTAACATATCACACAAAAAAATTCAACTGTTTAACTTGACATTGTTTAAAATGTGCATTATATTTATTTAACAGAGGAGATGATACTTTGAAAAAATTAATTTCATTTATTACTGTGTTTGCAATTTTGTTCTCTCTGTTTGGAACATACTCTGCAACAGCACAGGAACAAGAGATCTTGACTTTACTTTATGACGACAGGTATACATTTGACGGATATGAAGTTATATCTGTTGAATCAACAAACATAACTTCATATAAAGCTGGTTATGAAATTGACGAAAAAACCATAAAAGATGATACTGTTATTACCGTTAGTGATGATAAGTCTACAGTTATAGCAAGCGGTGTAGGAAGCGCAAAATTAACGCTTTCGAACGGTAACACAACTGTTCAAAAATATGTTACTGTGTCTCCGGCACCTTTAAGTATATTCTTTATGGCAGGTCAGTCTAACGGTGAGGGCATCGACGGAAGCATGAGCCAGTCGCTTGCTAATAAAGACGGCACTGTTTACAGCACTTTTGCACCCAGTATTCCTTGGGCAGGACAGGTGCTTACCGGCAACAAGGAGTATAAAGAAAATCTGACGGTAGATAATGCTGCCTCTCATGTGGCATCATCACTCACATCAAATATTTCTAATGCTGGCACTGAGTTGCTCTATCCCCTAAACGGAATTTGCGATTCCGGCAATGGTAAAAGCGGTATGGATGCCGCGATTGCTTATTCATGGTACAAAAATACCGGTGAAAAGTGTTGGATAGTTAACGCCTGTCACAACGGCACTTCAATTGAAGTTTGGAATCCTAACGACGAAACCGAAAGCAATGAGTTTTATCAATCTGTTGCAGTATTCAAGGAAGCGATGAAAACACTTGAAGCTGAAATATCAGCAGGTCACTACGAATACCGGCACTCTGCGTATATTTGGATGCAAGGCGAATCGGATCACAACAAAACATATGAGTATTACAGAGAAAGCTACATCAAAATGCACAAGGCATATAAGAGCGAACTTATATGGGATATTGACGGTGACGGAACAGAACAGTCGATACTTGAATTCGGTGGTATCATTCCAACACGGGTATGCAATACAACTCCAATGTTTACATACAACGATATTAAGATAAACGGACCAAGACTTGCCCAATATACTATGTGTGCTGAATCTGATGGTGATTGTGCTGATATCTATATGCTTTGCAATATCGGCGATTTTTGGGTAGATAGCGATTCGGGAAGTTCTTCAAAGTTTTTAAAGCAATGGTTTAAAAAATGGTATCCGAACGGTGTGATAGATTATCCAACTCAAGACGGTGAATCACCTGCAATTCCTGCAAAATCTGCCGAAATTCATAATTATGCACATTTTTCACAGGTTGGATATAATGAAATAGGGCTTGAGGTTGGAAGAGCACTTGCTTTTGATTTTGGTTATGCAACTGCTTCAGAGCTCGGCTATGACGAAATAGAGATAAGATATCTTGATATAAACGGATATTTACATTATGAAGATGAATTCGGCATCGAGAAAGGATCTTCGAAAGCAGTTATTCCGTATGTATATCCCGCTTTTGCATCATCACTCGGTCTTAAGGTAGACTACGATCAAAATACTTGTGAAATATCTGACGGATATATCACTGCTTATGAAACCGGTACGATCAAATATAGTTTGAATGATGATATTTCTGATGAAATACATTTAAATGCTTTTAACTACGGCGATGCAAACAATGATGGAAAAATCAACGGTAAAGATGTACTTGTTATGCGAAAATATATTGTTGGATTAGATGTTGAAATTAATCTATATGCAGCTGATGTACTGATGGTTGAAAAGATAAATGTAAACGGTAAAGATGTATTACAGTTAAGAAAATATCTTATTGGTTTAGAAAAAGAGATCGGCATCTATATGTAGATCAATTTCCGCAAAAAAACTCCCCTGAAATGAGCAGGGTTACTAAGGACAGTTGATTTTAATGAAGCCGGAATTTGACACACAAATTCCCTGCTTGCGACAGTATAAGACAAAACTACCCGAAGAAGAGAAAAGCATAACTCTTTTTCGGGTAGTAATTTTTATATAGTGATATTCTGTGCTTTTCGCACAGAGTGATATGATTGCCGA
>JAXJVX010000241.1:0-1376 GCA_036308305.1 Acutalibacteraceae bacterium
GATGAATATACTTTATCATACTTTTCTGCTTTATTTGGCGCAATGGCAATATGCTTTGCAGCACCGTTTGAATTAAGGAATTCACGGCTGATATTTACAATATCCTTGCCGTTCCAATTCATAACAAGTCTCGGCTCTGCTTGAACTACTGCAACTACAGTTGCATCAAGGTTCTCTTCTTTTGCAAGTGCTTTAAATCGGTCAACGTCCTCGGGAGCAACTACAACCGCCATGCGCTCCTGTGATTCAGATATAGCAAGCTCTGTTCCGTCAAGTCCGTCGTACTTTTTAGGTACTGCATTCAGATCTATAACAAGACCGTCTGCAAGCTCACCGACTGCAACGGATACACCGCCTGCACCGAAGTCGTTACAGCGTTTGATAAGCAATGATGCCTCTGGATTTCTGAACAGACGTTGCAGTTTGCGTTCCTCGGGAGCGTTACCCTTTTGCACCTCTGCACCGCAGGTCGTGAGTGAAGAAAGTGTGTGTGATTTTGATGAGCCGGTAGCACCTCCGCAGCCGTCACGACCGGTCTTGCCGCCAAGCAGTATAACAATATCGCCTGCTTCTGGACGCTCACGGCGTACATTTTTTGCAGGAGCAGCTGCAATAACAGCACCTATCTCCATACGCTTTGCAACATATCCCGGATGATAAATTTCATCAACCTGACCGGTTGCAAGACCTATCTGGTTACCGTATGAGCTATATCCTGCGGCAGCAGTAGTAACGATCTTTCTCTGCGGCAATTTGCCTTTTATTGTGTCCTTAACCGGAACCAGCGGATCGGCAGCACCGGTCACACGCATCGCTGCGTAAACATATGAACGACCTGAAAGCGGATCACGGATAGCACCGCCGATGCAGGTAGCCGCACCGCCGAATGGCTCTATTTCGGTGGGATGGTTGTGTGTTTCATTTTTAAATAAAAGCAGCCAGTCTTCTTCAACACCGTCAACAGTTATCTTTATCTTAACAGTACAGGCATTGATCTCTTCTGATTCATCAAGATTAGGCAGATAGCCGTTTTTATTAAGATATTTTGTAGCAAGTGTTGCAATGTCCATAAGGTTTATCGGTTTTGTTCTGCCGAGAGCCTCACGGTCTAAAAGATACTCGTTATAAGCATCCTGCAAAAGCTTATCCTCAAACTCAACACTATCGATGGTAGTCAGGAAAGTGGTATGACGGCAATGGTCAGACCAATATGTATCAATCATACGTATCTCGGTGATAGTAGGCTCACGATTTTCTGACTTAAAGTAGTCCTGGCAGAACTTGATATCATCATTATCCATTGCAAGACCGTAGCTCTTTACAAACTCAGCAAGACCTGCTTCGTCAAGTGACAAAAATCCTTCAAGGGTTTCAAC